>NZ_JBSGTX010000010.1:130031-152236 GCF_053607625.1 Streptomyces sp. NPDC055103 | reverse complement strand
ATCTACACTGCTTTTGTCGTGGGCAGCGTCAGTTGTTTATACGACACCGGTCGTAGGTTGGCCCCGGGCCGGACTCCGTACGGAGTCCGGCCCGGTCCCGTTCACCGGCCGGCGACGCTGTGCACCGGGATCCAGCAGCGGATGATGTCCCGTACGGAGACGACGCCGACGGGTCCCTGGCCGTCGAGGACGACGAGGTGACGGAAACCGCCGTGAGTCATCGCCTCGGCCGCCTCCGCCAGGGTCCAGGTGGGCGCGGCGAAGACGACGTCGTGGGTGGTGTGGGCGCCCGCGGTCTCGATGTCGGGGTCCTGGTCCCGGGCCAGCGAGTTGAGGATGTCGCGCTCGGTGAGGATGCCGAGCCCGCCGGCGTCGGAGTCGAGGACGACGGCCGCGCCGACGCGGCGCGCCGACATCAGCCGGGCGGCCTGGCGGAGGGTGTGGGCGGGGCCGATGGTGAGGATCACCGTGCTCATGGCGTCACGGACGAGCATGGGCGGAGCCACCTCCTTGGTGAAGCCTTCAAGAAGAAGGAATTCACAAGTTCACAAGTGGGGGGACTCTCAGAGTGGCACCGGGGGAGGAACCCGACAAGGGGGCGCGCGAGGCGCCCCGGGGGAGTGAGGCGGCGCTCAGGCCTCCGTGCGGTGACGGCGGCGCTCAGGCCTCGGCGGGGTGACGGCGGCGCCTCACGCCTCCGCCGGGTCGCGGCGGCGCTCAGGCCTCCGCGTTCTCCTGGTTCAGGTAGCTCAGCAGCTCGCCGTGGAGCAGGCCGTTGGACGCCGCCGCGTTGCCGCTGTGCGGGCCGTGCCGGCCGTCGAGGCCCGTGTACGTGCCGCCCGCCTCCTGGACGACGACCGCCACCGCCGCCATGTCCCACAGGGAGAGCTCCGGCTCGGCGCAGATGTCCACGGAACCCTCGGCGACCATCATGTACGGCCAGAAGTCGCCGTACGCGCGGGTCCGCCAGCACGCGCGCGTGAGGTCGAGGAAGCCGTCGAGCCGCCCCCGCTCCTCCCAGCCGCTGATCGAGGAGTACGCGAACGAGGCGTCCTCCAGGGTGGCGACCTTCGACACCCCGAGCCGGGTCGCCGAGGCCAGACTGCGGCCCGTGTACGCGCCGAGGCCCTTCGCCGCCCACCAGCGGCGGCCGAGCGCCGGGGCCGACACCACGCCCACCACCGGCTGGAAGCCGGTCTCCCCGGCCTCCATCAGCGCGATCAGGGTCGCCCAGACGGGCACCCCGCGCACGTAGTTCTTGGTGCCGTCGATCGGGTCGATCACCCAGCGGCGCGGGCCCGTGCCCTCCACGCCGTACTCCTCGCCCAGGATCGCGTCACGCGGCCTGGCGCGCTGGAGCTGGCCGCGGATCAGCTCCTCCGCGGCCTTGTCGGCCTCGCTCACCGGGGTCATGTCCGGCTTCGTCTCGACCTTGAGGTCGAGCGCCTGGAATCGGTCCATGGTGGCCGCGTCGGCGGCATCCGCGAGGACGTGGGCGAGACGCAGATCATCGTGGTAATCGGCCATGGTCGGCACTCTATCCCCGCGTGATCCCCGCGCGGAGAACCGTCCACAGGGGCCTTCGGCGGCGCCGCGCCGACCGTGCCCCGGCCCCTTGACAGTGCGGGGACCCCTGTCGACCCTGAGCACGGAAACGTTTCGGTCGGACCGGGAGGCGAGGATGCCGACTGCCCGCGAGGCCCTGCTCGACGCCGCACTCGCCGCGCTCACCGACCGGCCCTGGTCCGCCGTGCGGATGGTCGACCTCGCGACCGCCGCCCGGGTGTCCCGGCAGAGCCTCTACAACGAGTTCGGCAGCAAGGAGGGGCTTGCCCGCGCCCTCGTGCGCCGGGAGGCCGACACGTATCTCCAGGGCGTCCGCGGGCTGCTCGACGCCCCGGCCCCGGCCGAGCGGAACCTCGTCGCCGTCGCCGAGTGGACCGTGGCCCGGGCGGCCGCCCGCCCCGTACTGCGGGCCCTGCTCACCGGCGCCTGGAACGAGCGGCTGCCCGTGCCCCGGCCCGTCCGGCCGGGCGCCCGCCCCGCCCCCGTACCCGCCCAGCGGCGTGCCGACGAGGGGCCGCCCGCGCCGGGCGAGCTGGTGGCGGCGATCGCGGCCTGCGCGGGCGAGCGGTGGGCGGCCGGCTGCGAGCTCGCCGTACGGCTCGCGCTCAGTCACGTGGTCGCGCCCACCGTCCCGACCGCGGAACCGGCGGGGGAGTCTCAGTGCGAGGAGCCGGAGAGCTGGAGTCCGACGACACCCACGATGACCAGACTGATCGAGACGATCTTGAGGGTGGAGACGACGTCCCCGAGGAAGATCATTCCGTAGATCGCCGTCCCGGCCGCGCCGATCCCCGTCCACACCGCGTACGCCGGACCCACGTCCAGCTTCCGCAGCGCGAGGGTGAGCAGTCCGAAGCTGCCCAGGGCGAAGGCCGCGAAGGCGATCGTCGGCCAGAGCCGGGTGAACCCGTGCGAGAGCTTCAGACAGACGGCGAAACCGGTCTCCAGGACACCGGCCACCACCACCAGCAGCCACGCCATCGTCAGTGCCTCCCACGCCGTCGGTGACTGCTTCGTCGCACTTGGTGCGATTATGCACTTACCGGGAGCGGTCGGCGTTAAACACCGGCGGCTCAGTCCCCTTCGCGTCGCTCGCGGGTCGAGAGCAGCCGTCGCAGCGAGTAGAGCCGCGCGGGATCCGCGTGCCCCTCCGCCACGAAGGCGTCCAGCGCGCAGTCCGGCTCGTCGTGGCTGCACGCGCGCGGGCAGTTCTCCGTCCCCGGTACGAGATCGGGGAAGGCGAGGATCACCCGGGACGGGTCGACGTGGTGCAGCCCGAAGGAGCGCACACCGGGCGTGTCGATGACCCAGCCGCCCTCCTTGTCGTCGAGCGGCAGGGCGAGCGCCGAGGTCGTCGTGTGTCGGCCGCGGCCCGTGACCGCGTTGACCAGGCCCGTCGTCCGGCGCCGCTCCGGCGGGACCAGGGCGTTGACCAGCGTCGTCTTGCCGACGCCGGAGTGCCCGACGAAGGCGGTGGTGCGGCCCTTGAGGTGCTCGTGGACCCGCTCGGCGGCGACGCCGTCCACGAACTCGTCGCGGGTGGTCACCACGTGCGGGACGCCGAGCGCCCCGTACATCTCCAGGAGCTCGTCCGGCGGCGCCAGGTCCGACTTGGTCAGGACGAGGAGCGGGGTGAGCCCGCCGTCGTACGCGGCGACCAGACAGCGGTCGATCAGCCGGGGGCGCGGCTCGGGGTCGGCGAGCGCGGTGACGATCGCCAGCTGGTCGGCGTTGGCGACGACCACCCGCTCGAACGGATCGTCGTCGTCGGCCGTGCGCCGGAGCACCGAGCTGCGCTCGCTGATCCGGACGATCCGGGCCAGCGTGTCCTTCTCGCCGGAGAGGTCACCGACGATCAGGACCCGGTCGCCGACCACGGCGGCCTTGCGGCCCAGTTCGCGCGCCTTCATCGCCGTGACGACCCGCTCGCCGACCAGACAGGTCAGCCGGCCCCGGTCGACGGTGAGGACCATGCCCTCGACGGCGTCCTCGTGCTTCGGGCGGATGGACGTACGGGGACGGGTGCCCTTGCGGTTGGGCCGCTGGCGGATGTCGTCCTCGTCGGTGTTCTTGCCGTAGCGCCGCATGACTCAGACTCCGAGCATTTCGGTCCACATCGTCGGGAAGTCCGGCAAGGTCTTCGCCGTCGTCGCCACGTCCTCGATCTCCACGCCCTCGACGGCGAGGCCGATGATCGCGCCCGCCGTCGCCATGCGGTGGTCGTGGTACGTGTGGAAGACGCCGCCGTGCAGCGGGCGCGGGCGGATGTGGAGACCGTCCTCGGTCTCCGTCACGTCGCCGCCGAGCTCGTTGATCTCCTTGGTGAGGGCCGCCAGGCGGTCCGTCTCGTGCAGCCGCAGATGGGCGACCCCTCGCAGGGTGGAGGGGGAGTCGGCGAGCGCCGCGACCGCCGCGATGCCGGGGGTCAGCTCCCCGACCTCGCCGAGGTCGACGTCGATGCCGTGGATCCGGCCCGTACCGGTGAAGGTCAGACCGGCCTCGGTCAGCTCGCAGGAACCACCCATCGCGGTGAAGATCTCCCGCAGAGCGTCACCGGGCTGGGTGGTCCGCTCGGGCCAGTCCGGGACGGTCACCCGGCCGCCGGTCACCAGCGCCGCCGCCAGGAACGGCTGAGCGTTCGACAGGTCCGGCTCGACGACCAGGTCCCGGCCGCGCAGCGCGGAGGGCGCCACCCGCCAGACGTCCGGCTCGCCACCGTGCTCCGGCTCGTCGACCTGGGCGCCGACCGCGCGCAGCATGTCGACCGTCATCCGGATGTGCGGCAGCGAGGGCAGCCGCGTGCCCACGTGGCGGACCTCGACGCCCTGGTTGAAGCGGGGCGCGGAGAGCAGCAGGGCGCTGACGAACTGGGAGGACGAGGAGGCGTCGATCTCGACCGTGCCGCCGTCCAGGCCCCCGGCGCCGTGCACGGTCAGGGGCAGCGCGCCCCGGCTGTCGTCGACACGGGCGCCGAGCGCGCGCAGCGCGTCGATCACCCCGTGCAGCGGACGCTCGTGGGAGCGGGGGTCGCCGTCGAAGCGGACGGGGCCGTCGGCGAGCGCGGCGACGGGGGGCAGGAAGCGCATGACCGTGCCCGCGTTGCCGACGTCGACCGCGGCCGGGCCGCGCAGCGGGGACGGGATGATCCGCCAGGCCTCGCCGGTGCCGTCGGGGCCCACGCCCTCCTCGATCTTCACGCCGAGGGTACGCAGCGCCTCGGCCATCAGGAGGGTGTCGCGGGAGCGCAGCGGACGGCGCAGCCAGCCGGGCTCGGCGGCGAGCGCCGCGAGGACGAGACCGCGGTTGGTGACCGACTTCGATCCGGGCACGGTGACGGTCGCGTCGACGGCGCCGCGGGCATACGGGGCGGGCCAGAGGTCGGTGGACGGGTCGGGGCGCACGGAAGCTGCTGCGGTCATGGAATCACTGTACGGGTGCGTCAGAAGCCGAGGAGCCAGCGCCCGCCGCCGATCAGGGCACAGATCGAGACCGCGTGGAAGAAGAAGAGCCACACCGCCGGGTGCACATGGGTGAGGCGCGCGAGCTGGTCCGCGTCCGAGTCGGGAGCCCCGCCGTGACGCCGCTTCGCCTGCAGCTCGAAGGCCGGGCGGACACCGCCGAGGAGCAGGAACCAGACCGCCGCGTAGGCGAAGAGCGACTGGACGTCCGGGCCGGTCAGCCAGGAGACGAGGAGGAAGGCCGCGCCCGTCAGGACGACGGTGAGGATCCCGTACGCGTTGCGGACCATCACGAGCATCGCGAGCAGCAGGGCGGTCGCGATCCAGAGGAGCAGCGTGACCAGGCCGGCGCCGAGCAGCGCCGCGCCGCCGAGACCGAGCAACGGGGCGGCGGTGTAGCCGGCGGCCAGGGTGAGGACCACGCCGATGCCGGTCGGGCGGCCCCGGGTCACGGTCAGTCCGCTGGTGTCCGAGTGCAGGCGTATCGCTTCGAGGCGGCGGCCGGTGGCGAGGGCGACGATCCCGTGGCCGCCCTCGTGGGCGATGGTGATCGCGTTGCGGGCCAGGAGCCAGGCGCGGCGGGGCGCGGTGACCGCGAGGGCGGCGACCGCGGTGGCGATCACCAGCCACTCGTCCGGGGCGGCCTTCGGGCTGAAGAGGTCCATCGTTCGGGCCGCTCCTCGGGAGGTCGGGGATCGTGGCAGTGTGGCACGTATGTGCGGACGGTATGCAGCGAGTCGGCGGCCCGAGGATCTCGTCGACACCTTCGGGATCGAGAAGTGGGAGCCGGAGGAGACCCTGGCCCCCGACTGGAACGTGGCTCCCACCAAAGAGGTCTGGGCCGTTCTGGAACGCCCTCTGAAAGACGCCGAAACGCGCCGGCCGGTTCGCCAGCTGCGCGCGCTGAAATGGGGGCTCGTCCCGTCCTGGGCGAAGACGCCCGAGGGCGCCGCCCGGATGATCAACGCGCGCGCGGAGACCCTCCACGAGAAGCCCTCCTTCAAACGCGCGTTCGCCGCCCGCCGCTGCATCCTTCCCGCCGACGGCTACTACGAATGGGTGACCGCCGCGGGGGAGCGGGACCTTGAGGTGGAGGGGAAGAGGAAGAGACCGCGGAAGCAGCCGTACTTCGTGACCCCGGCGGACGGCTCGGTCTTCGCGATGGCCGGTCTCTACGAGTTCTGGCGCGACCGCACCCTCCCCGACGACCACCCCTCCGCGTGGTGGGTCACCTGCTCGGTCGTCACCACCGAGGCCGAGACGGGCCCGCTGGGCGTGGCCCCGGCCGAGGGCCCGCGCTCGCTCGCCGACATCCACCCCCGGATGCCGCTGATGCTGACGGAGGACCGGTGGGACGCCTGGCTCGACCCGGCGCGCACCGGGGAGGACGAGCTGCGCGGGCTGCTCACCGCGCCGCCGGAGGGGCTGATGCGGGCGTACCCGGTGTCGACGGCGGTCAGCAACGTCCGGAACAACGGCCCCGAACTCCTGACGGAACTGGAGGGCCTGGAGGAGGGCACGCTGTTCTGACCGTTCGGGGCGGACGGACGGCAGGATGGGGGAGTGACCGACGTGACACAGTACGAGATGGTTTCCACCGACGCCGGTGAGGCGCGCATCACCTGGTATGAGGGGACGGAACCGTGGGCCGTCCTCGCCCTCGGCCACGGCGCGGGCGGCGGCGTCGAGGCCCGCGACCTCCAGGCCCTGGCCGGGGCGCTGCCCGCCCACGGCGTGACCACCGCCCTCGTCGAGCAGCCCTGGCGGGTCGCCGGCAAGAAGGTCGCGCCCGCGCCCAAGACCCTCGACACCGGCTGGCGCGGCCTCTGGCCGGCCCTCGCGAAGCCCGGCCTCCCGGTGATCGCGGGCGGCCGCAGCGCCGGCGCCCGGGTCGCCTGCCGGACCGGGCGGGAGCTGGGCGCCCTCGCCGTCCTCGCCCTGAGCTTCCCCCTCCACCCGCCGGGCAGGCCGGAGCGCTCCCGCGCCGACGAGCTCCTCGGCAGCGGCCTGCCCACGCTCGTCGTGCAGGGCGGCAACGACCCCTTCGGGCGCCCCGAGGAGTTCCCCGCGGGCCCGCACGCGCTCGTCGAGGTGCCGTACGGAGACCACGGCTTCGCCGTGCCCAAGCGCGCGCCACTCACCCAGGGCGAGGCCCTCGCCACGCTCGTGGCCGGTGTCGGCGAGTGGCTCCTCGCATTGCGCTGACACCGGCCCCCGTAACGGGAATGCCGAGCGGGGGACCTCTGTTGTGCAGAGCGTCGGTGTGAGACCAAGGAAGAGGGAGTCCGTCGCATGGGTTCGACCATCTGCCCCGAGCGTGCGCAGGCCGCTGACCTCGACTGGACAGTGCTGCCCGCGCCCAAGATCGCCCCTATTCGGGCGGCGGGCGGAGCGGTTCCTCGTCTATCCTCCGAAACGAGTGGGTCCGCCTTCGGGCTCGCCACCACGCTGGAGGAGGTGGGTCCGGTCACTGGGACCGACACAGGGACCGACGACGGCCCCGAGGAGACGACCGCGGAGCGCAACGCGCGCTTCGAGCGGGACGCCCTCGGATTCCTCGACCAGATGTACTCCGCCGCACTGCGCATGACGCGCAACCCCGCGGACGCGGAGGACCTGGTGCAGGAGACCTACGCGAAGGCGTACGGATCCTTCCACCAGTTCCGCGAGGGCACGAACCTCAAGGCGTGGCTGTACCGCATCCTCACGAACACCTTCATCAACTCGTACCGCAAGAAGCAGCGTGAGCCCCAGCGCAGTGCCGCCGAGGAGATCGAGGACTGGCAGCTCGCCCGCGCCGAGTCGCACATGTCGACCGGTCTGCGCTCCGCGGAGTCCCAGGCGCTCGACCACCTCCCCGACTCCGACGTGAAGGCGGCGCTGCAGGCGATCCCCGAGGAGTTCCGCATCGCCGTCTATCTGGCGGATGTCGAGGGCTTTGCGTACAAGGAGATCGCGGACATCATGGGGACACCCATCGGTACGGTGATGTCCCGGCTGCACCGGGGTCGCCGCCAGCTGCGCGGCATGCTCGAGGACTACGCCCGCGACCGCGGGCTGGTACCCGCGGGCGCCGGAGAGTCGTCGAACGATCTGAAAGGCTCGGGCTCATGAGCTGCGGAGAGCCGCACGAGACGGATTGCTCAGAGGTCCTGGATCATCTCTACGAGTTCCTCGACAAAGAGATGCCCGACAGTGACTGCACCAAGTTCGAGGTGCACTTCGAGGAGTGCTCCCCGTGCCTGGAGAAGTACGGCCTGGAGCAGGCGGTGAAGAAGCTCGTCAAGCGCTGCTGCGGCAGTGACGACGTCCCCACCGACCTGCGGTCGAAGGTCATGGGCCGGATCGACCTGATCCGCTCGGGCCAGCTGGTGCCCGAGCAGGACATCACGGCGGTCGCCCCGGCGACGCCCGCTCCGGCTCCGCAGGAGTAGACGGGCAGTGCTTCGACGTATCCGGGTCCGGGTGTCCGGGGACGAAGGCCGCCGCGAAGTGATCGCGGCGGCCCCACGCATATATCAGCTTGTATCACCCGATGGTGCGAATCGGCTTCAGCTCCGCCTCTCGGGCCGCCCAACTCGCTAGCGTGACGGGTGTGATGGGCGTGAGGGGCATTCCGCGGGCGGCAGGCGTGTACATCGGGTGCGCCCTGCTCGCCGCCGGGGCGTGCGTCCTTCCCGCCCTGCGCCCCGGTGCGGCCACCCCCTGGGGCACCGTCGCGGTCCTCGCCGCCCTGTACGCGCTCTGCGAGCTGCCCGCCCGCTGCCGGCTCCTCGGCGACTCCGTCCCCATGGGCACCGGCTCCTTCTTCCCCGTCCTGCTCGCCTCCGCGCTGCTCCTGCCGCCCACGGCCGCCGCGCTCACCGCGCTGCCCGGCAGCCTCCTCGCCCGGGTCGAGGAGCCGCCCGCCGGACCGCGCCGCGCCTGGCGGGCCGCCGCCACGGCCCTCGCCGTCTGGGCCGCCGCCCACGCCGCCGGCGCCCTCGGCGGCCCCACCGCCCTCGGACACGGCCCGGGCGCCCCGGACTTCCCGTACGCGCTGCTGCCCGCGGCCGCCGCCGCGCTCACCTTCTGCCTGGTCCTGACGGCCCTCGACGGCGGCATCAGGGCCACCGCCGACGGCCTGCCGGTCGGGGCCGCCTGGCGCGGACTCCTCGCGCGGGCCCTCGCCCCGCACGCCGTGCACGGGCTCGCGGGACTGATGATGGCCGTGCTCTGGCGCAGCTCGTACGGCCCGGCCGCCGCCCTCTTCGTGCTGCTGCCGATGTACATCTCCTGCTGGGTCTTCGCCCAGTACCACCGCGAGCGCGCCGCCCACCAGGCCACCATCCGCGCCCTCGTCCAGGCCGTCGACATCAAGGACCGGTACACCCGCGGCCACAGCGAACGGGTCGGCCACGCCTCCGTCCTGATCGCCCGTGAGCTCGGCATGGCGGAGGACCGGCTCGACGTCGTGCGGTTCGCCGGCATCCTCCACGACGTGGGGAAGCTGGGCGTGCCGACGCGCGTGCTGTGCAAGGACGGGCCGCTGACCCCGGACGAGCGCCGGGTCATCGAACTGCACCCCGAGTACGGGCACGAGATGGTCCGGGGCATCGGCTTCCTCGGCGAGGCCAGGGCCGCGATCCTCCACCACCACGAGCGCATGGACGGCAGCGGCTACCCGTACGGGCTCCGCGGCGACCAGATCCCCGAGTTCGCCCGGGTGGTCGCCGTCGCCGACGCCTTCGACGCCATGACCTCCACCCGCTCCTACAGCCGGGCCCGCCCGGTCCCGACCGCCGTCGCCGAACTGGAGCGCTGCGCGGGCGGCCAGTTCGACCCCCGGATGGTCGCCGCCCTGGTCAGGGCCCTCGACCGACACGGCTGGCAGACCGACGCCACCGCCGACGAGACGCCCCCACTCCCGGCACCACTCCCGGCCCAGACACCGGCAGCCGTTCCGACACCGCCCTCGGCACCGCTCCCGGCCCAGGCCCCGGCACCCGCTCCGGCGCCATCCCCGGCCCAGGCCCCGGCGCCGCTTCCGGCGTCGCCCCCGCCGGGTCCGCCGCTCCCGCCGCCTCCGCCGTCCCCGCCCGCCCCGGTCGACGGGAGCCTGCCCCCGCCGCGCGCCGCGGACCCCCCTCCGGCCCGGGACGACGAGACCCCCCTGACCGCCCGGCCGAAGGAGCGCGCATGAGGCCCGGGGCCCTCACCGTCGGAACCGTGTACGGCGCCGCCCTGCTGCTGAGCCTCGCCGGCTTCGGCGCCACCCTCTGGTACGGCGTCGACGAGCCCGGCAACGCCCTCGCCTTCGGCACCCTCATCGCCCTCGGCGAGCTGGCATGCTGGGGTGCTCCACGAAATACGGGGGCACCTCCCGTGCTCGAAGAGCCACGGGGGAGGGAGCCCGCCCCGCTCGCCGCCGCGGGAGCCCTCGCGTACGCCCTGCTCGGTACGGACGCCGGCACCGCCACCACCCACGGCGTCCTCCAGATCGTCGCCGTCGTCGTCGCCGGCGTGCTCGCCGGGATCGTCCCCCACCTGGCCAGGGGTCGCGGCCCCGACGCCGACCACCTCGCCCGCCGCGTCCTCACCGTCGCCTTCGCGGCCCTCTGCTTCCAGCCGCTCTACAACTCCGGCGCCGTCGTCGAGCACCTCGGCCAGGGCCCGGGGTACGCCTTCTTCCTGCTGCTCCTGGTCGTCCTGACGGCCCTCTGCGACGCCGTGCTCGCCGCCCTCGTGCTCCGCGCCCGCACGGGATTCCCGTACGGCCCCCTCCTCCGCGACGAACTGCGCGCCCTCCTCGGCATCGGCTCCGCCATCTGCGCCACGGGCGCCGTCATGGCGATCGGCGTGGCCGCCGCGGGCCTCTGGGCGCTGCCCGTGCTCGCCGTACCGCTCCTGCTCACCCAGGTCTCCTTCCGGCGGTACGCGGCCGTGCGCACCGTCAACCGGCAGACCATCGCCTCACTGGCCCGCGCCACCGAGATCGCCGGCTGCACCCCGCCCGGCCACGCCCACCGGGTCGCCGCCCTCAGCACCGCCGTGGGGCGCGAGCTGGGCCTGTCCGGGCCCGACCTCGCCGTCCTCGAACACGCGGCGCTCATGCACGACATCGGACAGCTCTCCCTCGTCGACCCCGTCGAGGGCGGCGCCACGGCGCTCCTCCCGGCCGAGGAACAGCGCCGGATCGCCCTCCTAGGCGGCGAGGTCGTCCGCAGGACGGGGGTCCCCCCGGCCGTCGCCGTGGTCGTGGAGCGGCAGGCGGACCCGTACCGCGAGCAGCCGCTGTCCGCCCGGATCGTCCGGACCGTGAACGCCTACGACGACCTCGCGGGCGACGGCGCGGGCGCCGCCCTCGACGCCCTGGAGCGGCTCAGACTGGGCACCGCACGCGACTATCACCCGGACGTCGTCGAATGCCTGGCCAGGGTCCTGGCGCGAGGCGGAGTCGCTGGGGTGACCTCGGGCGTCGCGGGGTAACCCATGGGTAATGAGCGCGCGTCCGACCGGGCATGGTTGGATGCGAACAAGAGGGTGAAAGCGACCGGCAGGCGGGAATCGTGAGGATCTTCGGGAAGGTACGGCATCGGCCCTCCGCCTCGTGGCGGCAGGCCACCGACCGCGCGTTCACGCTGATCGGCGACGGCCGGTACGAGGACGCGGGCGCGCTGCTGACACGTGCGGCGGATCTGGAGCCCTGGCTCTCCGAGTCCTGGTTCAACCTGGCCCTGCTGCACAAGTTCCGGCACGACTGGGAGCAGGCCAGGGCCGCCGGGCTCCGCGCGGTCGCGCTGCTCGACAAGGAGACCGGCGCCCCCGACTGGTGGAACGTCGGCATCGCGGCCACCGCGCTCCAGGACTGGCCGCTGGCCCGCCGTGCCTGGCAGGCGTACGGGCTCAAGGTGCCCGGGGCCGCCGCGGGCACCGGCGAGCCCGCCGGCATGGAGCTGGGCAGCGCCGCCGTCCGGCTCTCGCCCGAGGGCGAGGCCGAGGTCGTGTGGGGCCGCAGGCTCGACCCGGCCCGTATCGAGGTCCTCTCCATCCCGCTGCCGTCCTCGGGGCGCCGCTGGGGCGAGGTCGTCCTCCACGACGGCGTGCCGAACGGCGAGCGCACCACCACCGCCGGCCCGTCCTACCCGGTCTTCGACGAGATCGAGCTGTGGGCGCCGTCGCCCGTCCCCACCTGGGTGGTCCTCCTGGAGGCCGCCACCGAGGCCGACCGGGACGCCCTGGAGCAGCTCGCCTCCGACGCGGGCTTCGCCGCCGAGGACTGGTCGTCCTCCGTGCGGCTGCTCTGCCGCGCCTGCTCGGAGTCGACGATGCCGAGCGCCGAGGGCGAGGGCGAGCACTCCGACCCGCACGACCACAGCGAACCGGGGCACCCCGGGCCGCTCGGCCACCGCTCGCCCGGCGAGCTGTGGGTCCCGGAGCGGGAGTGCGGCATCGCGGCCCCGGCCGGCCTGGTGCGCGGCCTTCTCGACGGGTGGGTGGCGGACAGCCCCGACAGCCGTGAGTGGCGGGATCTGGAAGAGGTCTGCTGACGCTGCCCGTAGGCTGTACGGGATCGTTTACTGGGGTTCCGAGGAAGGCACGCGCCGGACATGACGCAGCAGGAAACTGACGGGCAGATCAGCGACGTCGAGATCGTCGACGACAGCGGGTTCGTCGTCGACACGGAGGACTGCGAGGCGCGTGAGCTCGCGTACCGCGAGCGCGGGACGGCCCGCCCGATCACGGTCGTCGGCAATCCCGTGCTCCACAAGGAGTGCAAGGACGTCACCGAGTTCGACGACAAGCTCGCGGCGCTGATCGACGACATGTTCGCCAGCCAGAAGGCCGCCGAGGGCGTGGGCCTGGCCGCGAACCAGATCGGTGTGGACCTCAAGGTCTTCGTCTACGACTGCCCGGACGACGAGGGTGTCCGGCACACCGGTGTCGTCGTCAACCCGGTGCTCGACGAGCTTCCGGCCGACCGGCGCCACCTGGACGAGTCCAACGAGGGCTGCCTGTCCGTGCCGACCGCCTACGCCGAGCTGGCCCGCCCCGACTACGCCGTGGTCCGTGGCCAGGACGCCGAGGGCAACCCGATCGCGGTCCAGGGCACCGGCTACTTCGCCCGCTGCCTCCAGCACGAGACGGACCACCTGTACGGCTACCTGTACATCGACCGCCTCTCCAAGCGCGACCGCAAGGACGCCCTGAAGCAGATGGCCGAGGGCACCCCGCGCTACGAGGTCGTCCCGAACGCCTGACCCCGGCCTACGAGGAAGGGCCCCGCACTCCAGGAGTGCGGGGCCCTTCCTCGTACCCGGATCCGGACCGGTCAGAAGTCCTCGTCGAGGTCCACCGAGCCCTCGACCGCCACCTGGTAGGCGGACGGGCGGCGCTCGAAGAAGTTGGTCAGTTCCTGGACGCCCTGGAGCTCCATGAAGGCGAACGGGTTCTCCGAGCCGTAGACCGGGGCGAAGCCGAGGCGCTGGAGACGCTGGTCGGCGACGCACTGGAGGTACTCGCGCATCGACTCGGTGTTCATGCCCGGCAGGCCGTCGCCGCACAGGTCGCGGCCGAACTGCAGCTCCGCCTCCACGGCCTCCTTCAGCATGTCGGTGACCTGCTGCTGGAGCGCGTCGTCGAAGAGCTCCGGCTCCTCCTTGCGGACGGTGTCCACGACCTCGAAGGCGAAGTTCATGTGCATCGTCTCGTCGCGGAACACCCAGTTCGTGCCGGTCGCCAGACCGTGCAGCAGACCGCGGGACCGGAACCAGTACACGTACGCGAAGGCACCGTAGAAGAACAGGCCCTCGATGCACGCCGCGAAGCAGATCAGGTTGAGGAGGAAGCGGCGGCGGTCGGCCTTCGTCTCCAGGCGGTCGATCTTCTCCACCGAGTCCATCCAGCGGAAGCAGAACTGCGCCTTCTCGCGGATGGAGGGGATCTCCTCGACCGCGTCGAACGCGGCGGCGCGGTCGTCCGGGTCGGGCAGGTAGGTGTCGAGCAGCGTCAGATAGAACTGGACGTGCACGGCCTCCTCGAACAGCTGGCGCGACAGGTACAGGCGCGCCTCCGGGGAGTTGATGTGCTTGTAGAGCGTCAGGACCAGGTTGTTCGAGACGATCGAGTCACCCGTCGCGAAGAACGCGACCAGACGGCCGATCATGTGCTGCTCACCGGGGGTGAGCTTGGCGAGGTCGGCGACGTCCGAGTGGAGGTCGACCTCCTCCACCGTCCACGTGTTCTTGATCGCGTCGCGGTAGCGCTCGTAGAAGTCCGGGTAGCGCATCGGACGGAGGGTCAGTTCGAAGCCCGGGTCGAGCAGGTTCTTCTTCTCGGTGGAGCTCATTACTGGCAGGCCTCGCAGGACTCGGGGTTTTCGAGGGAGCAGGCGAGGGCGTCCGCGTCGGGGGTCGCCTGCTGGAGGGGGATGGGCGCGGCGGTCGCGGTCGACGCCTGGGCGGCGCGGGCGATCCGGGTCGCCGGGCGCGAGCGCAGGTAGTACGTCGTCTTCAGCCCCTGCTTCCAGGCGTACGCGTACATCGACGACAGCTTGCCGATCGTCGGCGTCTCCAGGAACAGGTTCAGGGACTGCGACTGGTCCAGGAACGGGGTGCGGGCGGCGGCCATGTCGATCAGACCGCGCTGCGGGATCTCCCAGGCCGTGCGGTACAGCTCGCGCACCTCGGCGGGGATCCAGGTGAAGCCGGCGACCGAGCCGCTGGCGTCGCGCAGCGCGTCCCGGGTCTGGGCGTCCCACACGCCGAGCCGCTTCAGCTCGTCGACGAGGTAGGAGTTGACCTGGAGGAACTCGCCCGACAGCGTCTCGCGCTTGAAGAGGTTGGAGACCTGCGGCTCGATGCACTCGTAGACGCCCGCGATCGAGGCGATGGTCGCCGTCGGCGCGATCGCCAGGAGCAGGCTGTTACGCATGCCGGTCGTCGCGATGCGGGCACGCAGGGCCGCCCAGCGCTCGGGCCAGTTCAGCTCGACGTCGTAGTGGTCCGGGTGCAGGACACCACGGGCCGTACGGGTCTTGTCCCAGGCGGGGACGGGGCCGCTGCGCTCGGCGAGGTCGGCGGACGCCTCGTACGCGGCGAGCATGATCCGCTCGGCGATACGGGTCGACAGCGCGCGCGCCGCGGGGGAGTCGAAGGGCAGCTTCAGCTGGAAGAAGACGTCCTGGAGGCCCATCGCGCCCAGGCCCACCGGCCGCCAGCGGGCGTTGGAACGCCCGGCCTGCTCGGTCGGGTAGAAGTTGATGTCGACGACCCGGTCGAGGAAGGTGACGGCCGTGCGGACGGTCGCGTCGAGCCGCTCCCAGTCGATGTCGCCGTCGCGCACGAACGCGCCGAGGTTGACCGAGCCCAGGTTGCAGACCGCGGTCTCGCCGTCGTCCGTGACCTCCAGGATCTCCGTGCAGAGGTTGGAGGAGTGGACGGTGTGGCCGGGCTCGGCGGTCTGGTTGGCCGTCCGGTTCGAGGCGTCCTTGAAGGTCATCCAGCCGTTGCCGGTCTGGGCCAGGGTCCGCATCATCCGGCCGTACAGGTCACGGGCCGGCATGGTCTTGCGGGCCAGGCCCTTCGCCTCGGCGGCGCGGTAGGCGGCGTCGAACTCCTCGCCCCACAGGTCGACGAGCTCGGGCACGTCCGCGGGGGAGAACAGCGACCAGTCGGCGTCGGCGTTCACGCGGCGCATGAACTCGTCCGGGATCCAGTGCGCGAGGTTGAGGTTGTGCGTGCGGCGCTGGTCCTCGCCGGTGTTGTCGCGGAGCTCCAGGAACTCCTCGATGTCCGCGTGCCAGGTCTCCAGGTAGACGGCGGCGGCGCCCTTGCGGCGGCCGCCCTGGTTCACGGCGGCGACGGAGGCGTCGAGGGTCTTCAGGAACGGCACGATGCCGTTGGAGTGGCCGTTGGTGCCCCGGATGAGGGAACCGCGGGCGCGGATGCGGGAGTACGAGAGGCCGATGCCGCCGGCGTGCTTCGAGAGGCGCGCGACCTGGTGGTAGCGGTCGTAGATGGAGTCCAGCTCGTCCTGCGGGGAGTCGAGGAGGTAGCAGGAGGACATCTGCGGGTGGCGGGTGCCGGAGTTGAAGAGCGTGGGGGAGGAGGGGAGGTAGTCCAGACGGCTCATCAGGCCGTACAGGGCGCCGACCTCGTCGAGCGCGCGGACGCTCTCGTCCTCGGCCAGACCGCAGGCCACGCGCAGCATGAAGTGCTGCGGGGTCTCGATCACCTTGCGGGTGATCGGGTGGCGCAGCAGGTAGCGCGAGAAGAGGGTGCGGAGACCGAAGTAGCCGAAGCGGTCGTCGCCGGCGCGGTCGATGGTGGCGTCCAGGCGGTCCGCGTGCAGCGCGACGAAGTCGGCGGTGCGGTCGGCGATCAGACCCTCGCGGTGACCGACGGCCACGGAGGCAGAGAAGGAGACCGCACCCTGGCCCGCGGCCTCGTCGGCGATGGTGATCGTCAGGAGCCGGGCGGCGAGCCGGGAGTAGGCCGGGTCCTCGGAGATCAGACCGGCGGCCGCCTCGGTGGCCAGCTCGCGCAGTTCCGCCTCGTCCGACGTGGCGCTGCGGCCGCGGAGGGCGGCGGCGGCGACCTTGCCGGGGTCGGTGTCGGGGAGGTCGGCGGTGAGATCGGTCAGGGTCCGCAGCAGTACGGTGCCGGGTCCGTCGCTCTCGATCGCCGTGGCCGGATCGGCGGGCGCGATGGTCACGTGGGGGCTCTCCCTCGCTCGGCTCGGGGCCGCGGCGGGGGAAGGCGGGCAGGCGGGCGCCCGTACGCCGGGCGCGCCGCGTCCACCGGCCCACTCCGCGAGGCCCGGACGTCAGTGACACCCGGAACGGTCGGACCGGGTGCGCTGCCGGCAGGTCCTCGGACTCACTTCGTACGCGCGTATGGGTATGAAGCACACCGTTGCGGGACAGTTCCGGATTCGCGCCGGATTTCCCTGCGTCGACAGCGAGCACGAGCATACATGTGGGGGGCGCCGCTCGCGGAACCCCCCACATGTTGTGTCGCCCGGGCCTGGCTCCCGGTGTCAGAACTCCAGGGCGTACGTCCGCAGGGAGTGGCCGGGGATCGGTTCCCAGTCCCGTTCCGGGGTGCGGACGAAGCCCATCCGCTCGTAGATCCGATGTGCCGAGACCATCTTCGCGTCCGTGGAGAGCACGAGCCGCGCGCATTCCGGCACGGCCCGCGCGCGGTCCGCGCAGTGGCGTACGAGGGCCTCTCCGACGCCCCTGCCGCGGGCCTCCGGCGCGACCACGAGCATCCGGAACTCGGCCTCGCCGGCGACGGCGATGTCGGCCCAGGGGGTGGAGCCGGGGGCGAAGGTCACCCCGCCGATGATCCGGCCGTCCTCGTCGACGGCGACGAGCACCTCGGCCTCGCGGGCCCGCCGGGCGGTGTCCCGGAGCACGGCCAGGTAGAAGTCGTCCTCGCCGTGCAGCAGCAGCCCGTCGTTCAGATAGGTCCGCCCGGTGAGTTCCCCGAGCTCCTCGTACTCCTCGGGCCGTACCGCCCTGATCGTGAAGTCCATGCGAGCAGTCTGCCTCGGAGGAGGTACGGGAAAGGGCCCGGGATCTCCTGGTGGAGATCCCGGGCCCCGCGTCCGTACCGCCGGTTCAGTGCGCTCCGGCGCCGACCTTCGGGTCGGCCTGCGGGTCCGTGTCCGGCTTCGCCTCGCGGGCCGGCGCGTCGCCCGCGTCGGCCGTGTAGTCCGAGGGGGAGGTCTCGTCGATGCCGTCGGGGGCCTTCGCGGCCTTGAGGACGAAGGTCAGGACGACCGTGACGACGACGTTGAGGACGAAGGCCGTGAGGCCGATGTAGCCGATCTCGCCGATGCCCGGGATCTCGGCGGAGGAGCCGCCGAAGTGCTTCTGGGTCGGGCTGGCGACGCCGTACGCGGCGACCGTGCCGTAGACCATGCCCACGGCCCAGCCGGCGAGCAGCGCCCAGCGGTGGAACCAGCGGGTGAACAGGCCGCCGACCAGCGCCGGGAAGGTCTGGAGGATCCAGATGCCGCCGAGCAGCTGGAAGTTGATCGCGACCGTCTTGTCCATGGTGAGGACGAAGGCGAGCGCGCCGACCTTCACCAGGAGCGAGACGAGCTTGGAGACCTTGGTCTCCTGGGCGGGGGTCGCGTCCTTCTTGATGAAGTCCTTGTAGATGTTGCGGGTGAAGAGGTTGGCCGCGGCGATCGACATGATCGCGGCCGGGACGAGCGCGCCGATGCCGATCGCGGCGAAGGCGACGCCCGCGAACCAGTCGGGGAACATGGTCTCGAAGAGCTGCGGGATGGCGAGCTGGCCGTTCTTGACCTGGATCCCGGCGGCGATCGCCATGAAGCCGAGCAGCGCGAGCAGGCCCAGCATCAGCGAGTACAGCGGCAGGATCGTGGTGTTGCGGCGGATCACCTCACGGCTGCGCGAGGACAGCGTCGCCGTGATGGAGTGCGGGTACATGAAGAGCGCGAGCGCCGAGCCGAGGGCCAGCGTGGCGTACGTCCACTGGCCGGCCTCGCCGGGGACGAGCGTGCCGCGCGGCTTGCCGGTCGCCGGGTTGGTCTGCGCGTAGGCCTCGCCGGCCTTGGCGAAGATCTCGTCGAAGCCGCCGAGCTTGATCGGGATGTAGATGATCGCCACGGCGATGACGATGTAGATCAGGGTGTCCTTGACGAAGGCGATGAGCGCGGGCGCGCGCAGCCCCGAGGAGTACGTGTACGCCGCGAGGACGCCGAAGGCGATGAGCAGCGGCAGGTCCTTGATGAACCAGTGCGTGGTCTCGCCGCCGCCGACGCCCATCACGTCCAGGACGGCCTGGATGCCGACGAGCTGGAGCGCGATGTACGGCATGGTCGCGAGGATGCCGGTGACGGCCACCGCGAGCGACAGGCCCTTGGAGCCGAAGCGGCCGCGTACGAAGTCGGAGGTGGTGACGTACCCGTGCTTGTGCGAGACCGACCAGAGGCGCGGCAGGAAGGTGAAGATCAGCGGGTACACCAGGATCGTGTACGGGACGGCGAAGAAGCCGGCCGCGCCCGCCGCGTAGATGGCCGCCGGTACGGCGACGAAGGTGTACGCCGTGTAGAGGTCGCCGCCGAGCAGGAACCAGGTCACCCAGGTGCCGAACGACCGGCCGCCGAGGCCCCATTCGTCGAGGCTGTTCTCGTTCGCGGCCCTGCGCCAGCGCGAGGCGAGGAAGCCCATGACCGTGACGGCCAGGAAGAAGAAGATGAAGACGGCGAGTGCCACGCCGTTCACGCCGGACACGTCCTTCATCGCGCGTCACCTCCCTTGCGGGCGCGCTGGTCCAGCTGCCACAGCTTGTACGCGATCATGGTGAGAGCGGTGGAGATCAGCACCCAGAGCATCTGGTACCAGTAGAAGAACGGGATGCCCGCGAAGAGCGGTTCGGCCTTCGCGTACGAACTCACCCAGAGCATCGCCACGAACGGCGCGAACAGGCAGAGTGCGATAACCACCCGCAGGGGCGTGATGGTCCCTTGGTTCCCTTGTTTCCCTTGTGTCACTTCTGGCATCGTGCCTCGTCCCCTCGCTGATCACCTTGGTAATGGTGGGGAAATCTAGGGGACGCTTCAGCTCCACGGAACCCCCGTCCGCATAACGGATGTGATTGCCCCACGGAAGTTCCGGACACGCGAAACGAGGGGGCCGCCGAATTCTCGGCGACCCCCTCGTCAGGTGTGCGGATCGGCTCAGCCGTTGGGCCGCTTGAGGCGCGCCACGAACTTGTACCGGTCGCCGCGGTAGACGGACCGGACCCACTCGACCGGCTCGCCCTGGGCGTCCAGGGAGTGGCGGGAGAGCATCAGCATCGGCAGGCCCACGTCCGTACCGAGCAGACCGGCCTCGCGCGGGGTGGCGAGGGAGGTCTCGATGGTCTCCTCGGCCTCGGCGAGGTGCACGTCGTAGACCTCGGCGAGCGCCGTGTAGAGCGAGGTGTACTTCACCAGCGAGCGGCGCAGCGCGGGGAAGCGCTTGGCCGAGAGGTGAGTGGTCTCGATCGCCATCGGCTCGCCGCTCGCCAGGCGCAGCCGCTCGATGCGCAGCACCCGGCCGCCGGCCGAGATGTCGAGCAGTCCGGCGAGCGTGTCGTCGGCGGTGACGTACCCGATGTCGAGGAGCTGCGAGGTGGGTTCGAGGCCCTGTGCGCGCATGTCCTCCGTGTACGAGGTGAGCTGCAGGGCCTGCGAGACCTTGGGCTTCGCCACGAAGGTGCCCTTGCCCTGGATGCGCTCCAGGCGGCCCTCGACGACCAGCTCCTGGAGTGCCTGGCGCACGGTGGTGCGCGAGGTGTCGAACTCGGCGGCGAGCGTGCGCTCCGGCGGGACCGGTGTGCCGGGCGGCAGGGTCTCCGTCATGTCGAGCAAGTGCCGCTTCAGTCGGTAGTACTTGGGCACGCGCGCGGTGCGAGTGGCGACCCCGCCCTCCGGTTCCGTGCTGCCCGCGTCCCTGGCCATGGCCTGCCTTCCCGACTCCTGTGCTGCTGCCGTCACCGGCTCCTCCGTCTGTAGCGGCTCACATGGTGGCACGGACCGGTCACGGGTCGTCGCCCTACCTCAGGTGTCGGTCCGATAACGGACGCGACTGCCCTTCTTATACACCCTTGACACCCCTAAAGGTCTAGGCCAAGCTCCGAGTACTGGTCTAAACCATTAAAGACCAGGTCCCAGCCCCACGAGCACTACCTGACGTATGTCTTCGCGCGGTGGGCAGGGTGGCAGGCATCCCTGAGGAGGGTGGCGTGAAGCGCAAGCTCATCGCGGCGATCGGCGTCGCGGGCATGATGGTCTCTATCGCTGCATGTGGTTCGGACAGCGGCAAGAAGGAGTCCGACGCCGGCAAGCCGTCGGCCGGTGGCGACAAGACCCTGACCGTCTGGGTCATGGACGGTTCCGCCCCGGACCCGTGGATGGCCGAGGTCAACAAGGCGTTCGAGGCCAAGCACCCCGGCGTCAAGGTCAAGGTCGAGAAGCAGATCTGGAACGGCATCCAGGAGAAGGTCACCACCGCCCTCTCCGAGGACACCCCGCCGGACGTCCTGGAGCTCGGCAACACCCAGACCGCCGGCTATGCGGTCACCGGCGGTCTCGCCGACCTGACGGGCGACAAGGCCAAGCTCGGCTACGACGCCTGGAACAAGGGCATGCTCGCCTCCAACGAGCTGGACGGCAAGCTGTACTCCGCTCCGTGGTACGCCGCCAGCCGCGTCGTCATCTACGACAAGGCCGCCTACAAGAAGGCCGGCGTCACCCCGCCGAAGACCCGCGCCGAGTGGATCGACGGTCTGAAGAAGCTCAAGGCCGCCGACCCGAAGTCGCAGGCGATCTACCTGCCGGGTCAGTCCTGGTACGTGCTCGCCGGTCTCATCTGGGACGAGGGCAGCGACCTCGCGGTCAAGGACGGCGACAAGTGGAAGGGCAACCTGTCCTCCCCCGAGGCCGTCAACGCCGTGAACTTCTACAAGGAGCTGGCGTCCTTCTCCAACGCTCCGAAGGACAAGGACGAGGCGACCCCGCAGCAGTCCACCGACGTCATCCCCAAGGGTGGCGTGGCGTCCTGGATCGGTCTCGGCTGGGAGGCCGGCGGCGCGATCGACGCCATGAAGAAGGCCGGCAAGACGGCCGACTTCGGCTACTTCCCGATCCCGGGCAAGACCGCTGACAAGCCGGGCTCCGTCTTCCTCGGCGGCTCCAACCTCGCCATCGCCGAGCGCTCCCAGAACAAGGAGCTCGCGAAGGAGTGGCTGGCCCTCGCCGCCGGCAAGGAGTACATGACGACGTACGCGAAGGCCACCGAGGGCGCGCTGCTCCCGAACCAGGACGCCGCGCAGTTCAAGCCGGCCGCCGGCTCCTTCGCCGAGTCCATGGCCGTGTCGTCCGCATCCGGCAAGGTCACCCCGGTGACGCCGGGCTGGGCGAACGTCGAGACCGCGCCGAACCCGATCAAGGACTTCATGACGAAGGTCCTGAAGGGCGAGGACGCCAAGGCGGCCGGCGAGGCGGCCGACAAGGTCATCAACGAGCGCATCAACCAGCAGTAATCCGTAGCCAGGTGGTGGGGGCGGGGGTCGGGTACGCCCCCCCCCCCCCGCGGTTGAGTGTGGTGGAATTGATTTGTGTTAATCGGCGCCCCGCCCCCCGCCGCGGGCCCCGGGGGGGGGGGGGCCCCCCACAACC
>NZ_JBSGTX010000010.1:0-130021 GCF_053607625.1 Streptomyces sp. NPDC055103 | reverse complement strand
GGCGGCGGGCGCCCACTCCTCCACACACCCCCCCCACCCCATCTATAAAGCTGCTCCGGGGGGGGCGGGGGGGCCCCCCCCCCCCCCCCACCACCGGCGCTTTGCAGTGACGTGCATTGCATGAGTGATCAGCGGCCCGCTCCCCCGGGCCGTGCCCCGGTGGGCGCGGGAGCCCCAGAACCGCGAGGAATAAGACCATGACCGTGGACTCCCAGGGGACGGCCAGCGCCGCTCCTCAGGACGCGCCCGGGAGGGCGGCAGGGACGTCTCAGACGCCGCCACCCCCTTCCGGCTCGAAGGAAGTCCTTCAGCCCTCGCGCGGCAGACGCTCGCTGCCGAGTGGGCTGCTGCCCTATCTGCTTGTCGCGCCGGCCCTGCTGTCCATGGCCGTGCTCCTGCTCTACCCGCTGGTCCGCAATGTGATCCTCTCCTTCCAGTCGATCAACCGGAAGGAATTCATCACCCGCGAGACGGTCTGGACCGGCTTCGACAACTACACGGACCTCCTGAGCGACTCGGAGTTCTGGTCGGTCGTCGTCCGAAGCATCGTCTTCACCGCCGTGAACGTCGCCCTGATCATGGCCATCGGCACGGGCATCGGCCTTTTGCTGAACCGCCTCGGCAAGAAGATGCGACTGGTCCTCTCGCTGGCCCTCATGTTCGCCTGGGCCATGCCGATCGTCGCCTCGGTCACCGTCTTCCGCTGGCTCTTCGACGAGCAGTTCGGCGTCGTCAACTGGCTCATGCGCACGCTCGGCTTCTCGGGCTACGAGCAGCACAACTGGTTCGAGACGGGCTTCTCCACCCTCGTCATCATCCTGATCCTGCTCGTCTGGGGCTCCGTCCCCTTCGTCGCCCTCAACATGTACGCCGCCCTGACCACCGTCGGGACCGAGCTGTACGAGGCCGCCAAGATGGACGGCGCGAGCGGCTGGCGGACCTTCTGGGCCGTCGTCTTCCCGAACCTGAAGTCCTTCTTCATGATCACCACGTTCCTGGAGATCATCTGGATCTTCAAGGCGTTCGCCCAGGTCTACGCCATGAACCAGGGCGGTCCCGACCGCGGCTCCGAGACCCTCCCGGTCTTCGCCTACATCGAGGGCGTCGGCCAGTTCCACTACGGTGTCGCCGCCGCCATCTCCGTCCTGACGATCGTGATGCTCATCGCGGTCATGTCCTTCTACTTCCGCCTGATCCTGAAGCAGGAGGAGGAGCTGTGAGCACCACCACCCAGACTCCGCAGAAACTGCGTACCAGGAAGCCGCTCACGGTCGGCACGGTCGCCAAGAACGTCAGCGCCCTCGTGATCGCGGTGGTGTTCGTCTTCCCCGTCTACTGGATGTTCTCGTCCTCGCTGAAGCCGCAGCACGAGATCATGACGAAGGACCCCGTCTTCGTCTTCACGCCGACGTTCGAGAACTACACGACCGCGACGGGCGTCGACCTGTTCTGGACATACGTCCAGAACAGCCTCCTCGTCACCGTCGGCGCCGTGCTGCTCGCCCTCCTCGTGGCCCTGGCCGCGAGCTTCGCGATCGCCCGCATGAAGTTCAAGGGACGCAAGGGCATCGTCCTGATCGTGATGCTGGCGCAGATGGCCCCCTGGGAGGTCATGGTCATCGCGATGTACATGATCTCCCGTGAGAACGACATGCTGAACAGCATCCCGATGCTCACGCTCATCTACTTCGTGATGGTCCTCCCCTTCACCATCTGGACCCTGCGCGGCTTCATCGCCGCCGTCCCGGTCGAGCTGGAGGAGGCCGCGCAGATCGACGGCTGCACCCGGGGCCAGGCCTTCCGCAAGGTGATCTTCCCGCTGCTCGCCCCCGGCCTGATGTCGACCTCGCTCTTCGGCTTCATCACGGCGTGGAACGAGTTCGCGATGATCCTCATGCTGAACAAGGACAAGGAGTCGCAGACGCTGACGCTCTGGCTGACCCAGTTCCAGACCGCGTTCGGCAGCGACTGGGGCGCCACCATGGCCGCCTCCACGCTCTTCGCCCTCCCCGTGCTCATCGTGTTCCTCTTCCTCCAGCGCAAGGCCGTCGGCGGCATGACCGCCGGCGCGGTGAAGGGATAACGGCGTCTCATGACCACACTCGTACACGGCTCGGACACCCTGACCCGTGACGCGCTCACGGTGCTCCAGCCCGGCTTCGTCGGCACCACCGCTCCCGACTGGCTGCGCCGGCACATCGGCGAGGGCCTCTCCTCGGTCGGCCTCTTCGGCCGGAACATCGTCAGCCCCGACCAGCTCGCCGCGCTCACCGCGCAGCTGCGCGCCGAGCGGGACGACGTCCTCGTCGCCATCGACGAGGAGGGCGGGGACGTCACCCGCCTCGAGGTCAAGCAGGGCTCGTCCTTCCCTGGCAGCTACGCGCTGGGCAGCGTCGACGACGTCGAGCTCACCCGGGCCGTGGCCCGCGAGCTCGGCCGCCGGCTCGCCCAGTGCGGCGTCGACCTCAACTGGGCGCCCTCGGCGGACGTCAACTCCAACGCCGAGAACCCGGTCATCGGCGTCCGGTCCTTCGGGCCGGACCCGGACCTGGTCGCCCGGCACACCGTGGCGTACGTCGACGGCCTCCAGGGCGTCGGGGTCGCGGCCTGCACGAAGCACTTCCCGGGACACGGCGACACCAACGTCGACTCGCACGACGCGCTGCCCCGGATCGATGTGGACCTCGCCACACTGCACGCCCGTGAGCTGGTACCTTTCCGCGCCGCCATCGCCGCGGGTACCAAAGCGGTCATGAGCGCGCATATCCTGCTCTCCGCGCTCGACCCGCACCGTCCGGCCACCCTGAGCCCGCAGATCCTCACCGGTCTGCTGCGCCAGGAGCTGGGCTTCGAGGGGCTGATCGTCACCGACGGCATGGAGATGCAGGCCGTCGCGGCGACGTACGGCATCGAGCGCGGATCCGTCCTCGCGATCGCCGCGGGCGCCGACGCCATCTGTGTCGGCGGCGGGCTGTGCGACGAGGACACCGTACTGCGGCTGCGCGACGCGCTGGTCGACGCGGTACGGACCGGTGAACTGCCCGAGGAGCGGCTGGCCGACGCCGCGGCGCGCGTGCGCGCCCTGGCGGCCTGGACCCAGTCGCACCGGGCCAGGGGGGCTGAATCGGTGTCGGGCGCGGCAGTGCAGGAGGGGACCGCGCCCGGCGCCGACATCGGACTCGTCGCGGCCCGCCGGGCCCTGAAGGTGACCCGGGGGGAGCGGCCGTACACGCCGATGACCAGCGCTCCCTTCGTGGCCTCCTTCACCCCGGTCGCGAACTTCGCGGTCGGTGACGAGACGCCCTGGGGCATCGCGGCGGAGCTGGAGCGCCTGCTGCCCGGCACGGAGACCGGCTCGTACGCCGAGGCCTCGGTGGACGAGGTCCTCGCCGCCGCGGGGGAGCGCCGGATCGTCGCGGTCGTCCGTGACGCCCACCGCCACCCGTGGATGACCGAGGCCCTGGACGCGCTCCTCGCGGCCCGCCCCGACACCGTCGTGGTCGAGATGGGCCTCAACGAGGCGGAGCCCCGTGGGGCCCTGCACATCGCCACGCACGGCGCGGCGCGCGTCTGCGGCCGCGCGGCCGCGGAGGCCGTCGCCGGCACCGGCGCCTGACCGGACGTACCCGAAGGGGCCCGGCACCTGAACCAGGTGCCGGGCCCCTTCGCCGTCAGCGGAGAGTCCGCGTGGATCAGATGCCCTGCCAGGCCGGCTTGTTGGCGAAGGTGTGGCGGAAGTAGTCCGCGAGCTTCAGCTTGGAGGCCGCGGCCTCGTCCACGACGACCGTGGCGTGCGGGTGCAGCTGGAGCGCGGAGGCCGGTACGAGCGCCGCCACCGGGCCCTCGACGGTCTGCGCCACGGCCTCGGCCTTGCCCTCACCGGTGGCCAGCAGCACCAGGTGACGGGCCTCCAGGATGGTGCCGATGCCCTGGGTGATGACGTGGTGCGGCACCTGCTCGATGTCGTTGTCGAAGAAGCGCGCGTTGTCGACGCGGGTCTGCTCGGTGAGCGTCTTGATCCGGGTGCGCGAGGCGAGCGAGGAGCACGGCTCGTTGAAGCCGATGTGCCCGTCGGTGCCGATGCCCAGGATCTGCAGGTCCACACCGCCGGCCTCGGCCAGCGCCCTGTCGTACGCCTCGCAGGCCGCCTGGACGTCCTCGGCGGAGCCGTCGGGGCCCATGAAGGCCTCCTGGGAGAGACCGAGCGGCTCGACGACCTGGCGGAGCACGGTGGAGCGGTACGACTCGGGGTGCCCGGCGGGCAGGCCGACGTACTCGTCCAGCTGGGCGATCCGGGCGCGGGAGGCGTCCACGGAGCCGGCCGCGACCTGGGCGGTCAGAGCGTCGTAGATGGGGATCGGGGTCGAACCCGTGGCCACGCCGAGCAGCGCGTCGGGCTTGCGGCGCAGGAGGCCGGCGATGCCGTCCGCGATGAGCTCGCCGCCCGCCTTGGCGTCCTTGACGATGACAACTTCCACGCTGTGCCTGCCGATCTGGTGGAGGGGCTGGTGAGGACCATGTGGTATAGACCAATCAAAGTCCAAATCTAGCAGAGGAGAGGCCGTCTCCTCATGCCGTTCCGCCGTACGGACGGCACCGCCACCATCGTCTGCCGCACCCGTCCCCCCAGCCACACGGACCCGCCCCTGTCGCCGCCCTCGCGGCTCACCGGCTCAGGCCAGTGAGCCGCCCGTGGCGTCGATCCAGTGGCCTGTCACCCAGCGCGCGTCATCGGAGGCCAGGAAGGCCACCACGTCGGCTATCTCCGCCGGGGAGCCGACCCCGCCGAGCGCCGACATTGCCGCCGCGCCCGCCCAGGCCTGCTCGTCGCCCCGCAGCCAGCCCGCGTTGATGTCCGTGTCCACGATCCCCGGAGCCACCGCGTTGACCGTGATCCGACGGGGGCCGAGGACCTTGGACAGGTCCCGGGTGAACACGTCGAGCGCGGCCTTCGACATCGAGTACGCGATCAGGTCCGGCATGAGCGCCGCCTTGGTCAGGCCGGTCGAGACGTTGATGATCCGGCCGCCGTCCCGCAGTCGCCCGGCGCCCAGCTGGGCGAGGAAGAACGGTGCCCTGGTGTTGACGGCGAAGACCCGGTCGTACTCCTCCTCGTCGAGCGTCGCGAACGGCTTCGACGCCGCGATCCCCGCATTGTTCACCAGGATGTCCAGGCCGCCGTCGCCGCCGGCGGCCGCGTCGAAGGACTCCCACAAGGCCGCCGCGTCCCCCGGTACCCCCAGCTCCTGGCCGAAGGCGAAGGCCTCGCCGCCCGCCGCCTCGATCGCCGCGACGGTCTCCTTCGCCGCCGTCTCGTTGCTCCCGTAATGCACCGCGACCCGCGCGCCGTCGCGGCCGAGTCGCTCGGCGATTCCCCGCCCGATGCCCCGGCTGCCGCCCGTGACCAGCGCCGTCCTGCCTGCGAGCACGCCCATGGCGACGCCCCCCTGTTTGTGTAGTGGTCGTTACGAAAAGAACGTACCCCAGATTTGCTAGCGCGCGCTATAGAATTCACTCCATGGTGACGAGACAGCGCGGCCGCCCCCGCTCCTTCGACCGGCTCACGGCTTTGGAGCAGGCCACGATGGCCTTCTGGGAGCACGGCTACGAGACGACCTCCGTCGCCGACCTCACCCGCGCCATGGGCATCAGCGCACCCAGCCTCTACGCGGCCTTCGGCGACAAGAAGACGCTCTTCGAGGAGGTCGTCGAGGCGTACGCGGGGTCGTACGGCGCGTACGGTGGCCGCGCCTTCGCCGTGGAGCCGACGGCTCGCGACGCCATCGGACGCGTCCTGCGGGAGGCGGCGGAGGTCTTCACGGAGCCGGGCCATCCGCGCGGCTGCCTGATGATCTCCGCGGCGACCAACTGCTCGACGCCCGAGGTCGAGGAGGCCCTGCGGGCGCGCCGGGAGGCCAGTCTGGCTTCCTTCGAGGACCGGATCCGTCAGGGCGTCGAGGCGGGGGAGCTGTCGCCCGGTACCGACGCCCGCGCGCTCGCCCGCTTCAGCGGCGCCGTACTCCAGGGCATGTCCCAGCAGGCCCGCGACGGTGCGACGAAGGAGGATCTCGCGGCGGTGGCGGAGTGGGCGATGCGCTCCTGGCCTGCGGAGACGGCCTCGGAGGCGGCCTTGGCGTCGGCCTCGGAGGCGGCCGCTGAAACGACCCCGGAAGCACCCGCGGGCCGCGGCGCCTGACGGGACCCTCAGCCCGCCCGGCACCGCAGCCCGGAGTTGCTCGGCCGGGGGTGTGCGGTCCCTCGGCCGTGTGGGAGGTCTCGACGCAGTCAGGGCAGAGAGCGTCGGGTACCTCGTTCCATCCTCCTGTGCGGGGAGGATGGAGGCTTGTAGCGTCATTGTGGACTAGACCATTCTTGTCTGTCCATCCACAGGAACGCGGCCCTTCCCGGCCCATCCTCCAACACGGACGCCCGGAGATCCAGGTTCACCGCCCCTGCAATTCCGCGGGTACCCTCGCACCGTGCCCTCCATGAACGACCTCGTGCGCCAGCACACCGCCCTGAGCGACTCCGACCTCGAGTGGCTCCACCTGCTGGTGTCGGAGTGGCAGCTGCTCTCCGACCTCTCCTTCGCCGACCTCGTCCTGTGGGTTCCGACCCTCGACGGCACGCGATATGTCTCCGTCGCGCAGATGCGACCCAACACCGGCCCCACCTCCTACCAGGACGACATGGTCGGCCACCTGGTGCCGCGCGGCCGCCGGCCCCTGCTCGACGCCGCCCTCGACGAGGGCCGGATCGTTCGCGAAGGCGACCCCGAGTGGCGCGAGGAGGTCCCCGTCCGGGTCGAGTCCATCCCCGTACGCCGCGAGGGTCGCGTCCTCGGCGTCATCGCCCGGAACACCAACCTGCTCACCGTCCGCACCCCCTCCCGACTGGAGCTCACCTACCTCCAGTCCGCCTCCGACCTCGCCCAGATGATCGCGGCCGGAACGTTTCCCTTCCCCGGCGAGCAGGTCGACATGGACTCCTCGCCGCGGGCCGGCGACGGCCTCGTCCGGCTGGACGCGGAAGGCGTCGTCCAGTACGCCTCGCCCAACGCCCTCTCCGCCTACCACCGGCTCGGGCTCGCCGCCGACCTCGTCGGCCAGCACCTCGGCCAGATCACGGCCGAGTTCGCCCCCTCCCGCGGCCCCGTGGACGAGGCCCTCGTCAAGCTGGCCTCGGGCTACGCGCCGCGCGAGTTCGAGGTCGAGGGCAACGGCGGGGTGATCCAGCTGCGGGCGATCCCGCTCAGCCCCAAGGGCACCCGGATCGGTTCGCTCGTCCTGCTCCGCGACGTCACCGAACTGCGCCGCCGCGAACGCGAGTTGATCACCAAGGACGCCACCATCCGGGAGATCCACCACCGGGTGAAGAACAACCTCCAGACGGTGGCCGCCCTGTTGCGTCTCCAGGCCCGCCGGATGGACTCCGACCGCGGCCGCGAGGCGCTCAACGAGGCCGTGCGGCGCGTCGGTTCGATCGCCATCGTCCACGAGACGCTGTCCCAGAACCTGGACGAACGCGTCGAGTTCGACGAGATCGCCGACCGGGTGATCGCGATGGTCGCCGAGATCTCCCCGGGCAAGGTGACCTGCCGGCGCAACGGCCGCTTCGGCATCCTCGACGCCGAGGTCGCGACCCCGCTCTCCATGGTCCTCACGGAGATTCTTCAGAACGCCCTTGAACACGCCTTCGCCCAGGGCGAGCAGGGCACCGTCGAGGTCACCGCCGTGCGCGGGGAGCCCCGCGTCGACGCCCGGCTCCTGATCACGGTCCAGGACGACGGTCGCGGTCTGCCCGAGGGGTTCGACCCGCAGCGGGCCGGCAACCTCGGACTCCAGATCGTACGGACGCTGGTGGAGGGGGAGTTGGGCGGAACCTTCGACATGGTCCCCGGCGCCGAGCGCGGCACGAAGGTGATCCTCGACATCCCCGTACTCGCGCAGAAGTGACGGCTCGCGCAGAAGTGACCGCCCGCGCAGAAGTGACGGCTCACACAGAGGTGACCGCCTGAGCGCAGCACAGCAGCGAGCCCCGGACCGAGAAGATCGGTCCGGGGCTCGAATGCTGTGGGTTACTGCTGCGCGCTGCGACTCGAGGGCGGTGATTGCATACGCTACGTATGCGCCGCTGGCCTCAGGCTTTCGGCGGGGTGTCAGGCGGTAGCGTTACGCGCCCGGTTGCGAGCGGCACGGCGCTTCATCGCGCGGCGCTCGTCCTCGCTGAGGCCACCCCAGACGCCGGAGTCCTGGCCGGACTCGAGCGCCCACTGCAGGCACTGCTCCATGACGGGGCAGCGGCGGCAGACGGCCTTGGCTTCCTCGATCTGCAGCAGCGCAGGACCGGTGTTGCCGATGGGGAAGAACAGCTCGGGGTCTTCCTCACGACAAACGGCGTTGTGACGCCAGTCCATGGCTGCTACCTCTCTAGGGTGTTACAAGCTGGTTGCTTGTGAATGTGAACGCTTTCACGAATCCCCCCGCAAGGGAAGGGCCGACTGCCAGGTGAACTGGTGTGGTCCTAAGACTGAGGAGGGGTTCTGGCTCTCAGTGGAGGCCGGTGTTGCGGGCCGTCCCGATCGCCAAGAAGAGACTCCCAAACCCCAGCAACGGATACAACCCCTTCCGGAAAGTTTTTTTTGATTCCTCGGTGTCGGCTAGGTCACAGCCGTACTTCTAAGGGGTGGATGCCAGCCTAAACGTTCGAGTGAAAGGACTTTGGGCCCTTCCACTCACACAATCACACGCAGTGCACGGCGTACGCCTGTGAACGTCACGCTCGTACGCAGTCCAAGGTGGTCGCCGTCCATCTGAAGGGGGAGGGGAACCTTGGAATGCAAGGTGAAGTCGGTCAGGTCGTGCAGAGTCAGGGCGTGCTTGCCGCGGGGCCCTCGCTCCGGCGTGGAAGTGAGCAGCTGGGTGGCGTACCGGGCCACCGCGGGGGTGGAGAGACGGCTCAGTCCGAGCACGTCGAGAGCGGTCTCGAAGGACGCCTCCGGGGACGCGTACACCGGACGATTGCCCAGGTAGGTCCAGGGGGAGGTGTTGCAGATTATGGAGAGGACGAGGTCCTCGACCGGCTCCGCCCCGGGGCGTTCCAAGGTGATCGTGCCGTGGCGCCGGTTCGGTTCCTCCAGGAACTGGCGGAACACCTGGCGCAGATAGAGGGCGTGCGTGGATCTCTTCCCGCGCTCCCTCTGCTGTTCGACCCGGCCGATGACGCTCGCGTCGAATCCGAGGCCGGCACAGAAGGTGAACCAGCGCGAAGGAACCGCTTCGTCCTCGGTGCCGGGCGTCCCGGCCGCAAGCCCGAGGCTCACTGTGCGTGTCCGTCGTTCACGCAGTGCGTCGAGCAGGGCGCCGGTCGCCTCCACGGCGTCGTTCGGCAGTCCGAGCGCGCGGGCGAAGACGTTGGTCGAGCCGCCGGGGACGACCGCGAGTCCCGGAAGGCGGTCGGGATCGGGCCCGCCGTGCAGCAGTCCGTTGACGACCTCGTTGACCGTGCCGTCGCCGCCGAGGGCCACGACCAGATCGATGTTGCCCGAGTCGGCCGCGCGCCGCCCCAGGTCGCGTGCGTGCCCGCGGTACTCGGTGGTGACCGCCTCCAGCTTCATCTCGCTGGCCAGCGCGTGGATGAGCACGTCACGGGTGCGGGCACTGGTAGTGGTGGCTGCCGGATTGACCACGAGAAGTGCGCGCATGAGCGCCAGCGTACCTACCCGGCGGTACCTGTCCCAGCCCAGGCCCACCCGTCGGACACTCCCCGGGCATCCCGCACGGCCTCCTCGGCGGCCCGGACGGCGCCCCGGTTACGCTGCCCTCTATGAGCAGCAGCAGTACGGAGCAGACCTCCCGCCCCACCCGTCTCGCCGCCGCGGCGGCCGTCGCCGGCATCGAGGCCCTCGGGCTCCTGGCCGGCGGCGTGTACATGCTGGTGAACGCCCTCACGGACGGGAGCGGCGACCTCACCGGCGCCCTGACCGGTGCGGTGACACTCGTCGCACTCGGTCTGATCCCGCTCGCCGCCGCCCGCGGCCTGTGGCGGTGCCGCTCCTGGAGTCGCGGCCCGGCCGTCATCACCCAGATCCTGGCCCTGCCGGTCGCCTGGCAGATGCTCCAGGCGAACAGCGCGCTGATCCCGGTCGGTGTCGTCCTCGGCGCCCTCGCCGTCACCGGGCTCGTCCTCCTGGTGAACCCGGCCACGACCGAGGCGCTCGGCATCCGGCGCCCCGGCCAGGACACTCCGTAGGGCCTTCGCCCCTACTCCTCGACCAAAAGCTTCTCCCGAAGCGACGCCAGGGTCCGAGCCAACAGCCGAGACACGTGCATCTGGGAGATGCCGACCTCCTGCGCGATCTGCGACTGGGTCATGTTCCCGAAGAACCGCAGCAGCAGGATTCGCTTCTCCCGGGGCGGCAGGTCCTCCAGGAGCGGCTTGAGCGACTCGCGGTACTCGACCCCCTCCAGGGCCTCGTCCTCCGCGCCCAGCGTGTCCGCCACGGCCGGCGACTCGTCGTCCGTGTCCGGGACGTCCAGGGAGAGCGTCGAGTAGGCGTTCGCCGACTCCAGACCCTCCAGGACCTCCTCCTCCGAGATCCCCAGCCGCTCCGCCAGCTCGTGCACAGTGGGGGACCGGCCGTGCTGCTGGGAGAGCTCCGCCGTCGCCGTGGTCAGCGAGAGCCGCAGCTCCTGGAGGCGGCGCGGCACGCGGACCGCCCACCCCTTGTCACGGAAGTGGCGCTTGATCTCGCCGACGACGGTCGGGGTCGCGTACGTCGAGAACTCGACGCCGCGCTCCGGGTCGAACCGGTCCACCGACTTGATCAGGCCGATCGTCGCCACCTGCGTCAGGTCGTCCAGCGGCTCGCCCCGGTTGCGGAAGCGCCGGGCCAGGTGCTCCACCAGCGGCAGGTGCATCCGGACCAGCCGGTTGCGCAGCTCCGCCTTCTCCGGGGAACCCTCCGGCAGCTCGCGCAGCTCGACGAAGAGGGCGCGGGCGCCGCTCCTGTCGTTCGGGGCCGGGACGACGGGGGGCTCCGGGGCCTCGCTGGCCTCGTCACCCTGTACGGCCTCCGCCGCCGTGGCCTCCGCCTCGGTGGCCTTGGCCTCTTCGGCGCTCGGCGTGCCGGAAGGAGCCCCGGAGGTCTCGACGGCCCCGGAAGCCTCCGAGGCATCCGAGATCTCGGAGTGGCCTGGTGTCCCGGGAACCTGGTGGTGCTGCTGCTCGTGCTCGCTCATCTGGTCCGCCTGCTCCGTAGCGACCTCATGCGGCCGCGCCTGCTGCTCAGGGATGCCGGCCGTCGCGTCCCCGCTCCTCACGCCGGGCCTGGCCCCGCGCCGCGCTGTTTGTACAGGCTGATCGAGACCGTACGGTCATCGGCCACCGACGACTCCACCTTCCCGGCCAGTGCCGACAGCACCGTCCAGGCGAAGGTGTCCCGCTCCGGCGCCCGGCCGTCGGTCGTCGGGGCGGAGACCGTCACGTCCAGCGAGTCGTCGACCAGCCGGAAGACACAGCTGAGGACGGACCCCGGCACGGCCTGCTGGAGCAGGATCGCGCAGGCCTCGTCGACCGCGATCCGCAAGTCCTCGATCTCGTCGAGGGTGAAGTCCAAGCGCGCCGCGAGGCCGGCCGTGGCCGTACGCAGCACGGACAGATAGGCACCCGCAGCGGGCAGCCGGACTTCCACGAAGTCCTGGGTCCCGGGCTCGCCTGTGATCTGGGACACCCTCACCTCCAAGGTGGCACAAGCTCATTCGGGGTCCGGGGGGAGTGGCCCCGGACCGGGCGGTGCGCAGGGGGCTGCGCGGTCCGCCGTGACGCTATCGCGATCCGTCCCGCCGTGTCGCCGCGAGCCCCCTCGGGCCCCCGCTCACGCTCGTCACCCATGGTAGGCCCATGGGTGCGGACGGTGGGTAGGGGTCTGCGGCTGGCGAAAACGAGCGACGGGCGGAGGGGTGACGTACCCAACCGGGAAGCGGTCGAACCGTCGGAAGCCCGCCGTACCGAGCGGCCCGGCGGTCGGACGGTTCAGCCCGTACGGCCGGCTCCTCGACGCGTCCCGGACGGCGCCGCCCGGCCGTCAGACGATCGAGCCGTCCACGAAGCACCAGCGCCAGGCCTCGCCCGGCTCGTAGGTCCGCATCACCGGGTGCCCGGTGGAGGAGAAGTGCCCCGTCGCGTGCCGCCCCGCCGACGAGTCGCAGCAGCCGACGTGTCCGCAGCTCAGACAGAGCCGCAGCTGGACCGGGTGCGTCCCGTCCGCCAGGCACTCCGGGCAGGTGTCGGCCAGCGGCGCCGGCTCGGGGCGCGGCATTTCGGCAACGTGGAGGCACTCGCTCATGATGGCCAGGTTACGTTGCGCGACAAGACGGGGACGGGCATGGACGCACTGCAGCTGGTGGCACTGGTGGCGGCGAGCACCGCGATCGCGGGGCTGGCGCGCAGGACCCCGGTGCCGGCCCCGCTGCTCCTGGTCGCCGCCGGCCTCGCCGCCTCGTACGTCCCCGGAGTGCCGGACTACACGCTCGACCCGCACATCGTGCTGCCGCTGATCCTGCCCCCGCTCCTCTACACGGCGGCCGTCGACTCCTCCTACCTCGACCTGCGGGCCAACATCCGGCCCGTCGCCCTGCTCTCCGTCGGCTACGTCCTCTTCGCCACCGTGGCCGTCGGCTGGCTCGCGTACGTCCTCGTCCCCGACCTGCCGCTCACCGCCGCGCTCGTGCTCGGCGCGGTGGTCGCCCCGCCGGACGCGGTCGCCGCCACGGCCATCGCCCGCAAGCTCGGCCTGCCCCACCGGATCACCACGATCCTCCAGGGCGAGTCCCTGGTGAACGACGCCACCGCCATCACCGCCTACAAGGTCGCCCTCGCGGCGGCCGTCGGCGAGGGCGTCAGCTGGGCGGGCGGCATCCAGGAGTTCGCGCTCGCGGCCGTCGGCGGGATCGGTGTCGGCCTGGTCCTCATGGTCCCCATCCACTGGCTGCGGCGAGGCCTCGGCGACTCCCTCCTCCAGAACACCCTCTCCCTCCTCATCCCCTTCGTCGCCTACGCGGCCGCCGAGGAGGTCCACGCCTCCGGTGTCCTCGCCGTCGTCGTGGTCGGCCTCTTCCTCGGCCACCGCGCCTGGCAGGTCGACTTCGCGACCCGGCTCCAGGAGGAGGCCGTCTGGAAGATGGTCGCCTTCGTCCTGGAGTCCGCCGTCTTCGCCCTGATCGGCCTCCAGCTGCCGTACGTCGTCCAGGGCCTCGGCCAGTACGGCATCGCGGAGGCCGCCTGGTACGCGGTCGGGGTCTTCGTGGCCGTCGTCGTCGTCCGGTTCGTCTGGGTCTACCCGGCGACCTTCCTGCCCCGATGGCTCTCCACGGGCGTGCGCGAGCGCGAGCCGGGAGTGGACTGGAAGGCCCCGCTCGTCGTCGGCTGGGCCGGCATGCGCGGGGTGGTCTCCCTCGCGATCGCCTTCTCCATCCCCGTCGTCACGGACGGAGTGGAGTTCCCCGCCCGTAACCTCGTCCTCTTCCTCACCTTCACCACCGTCATCGGCACGCTGGTGGTGCAGGGCCTCACCCTGCCCCCGCTCATCCGGGTCCTGAAGCTCCCCGGACGTGACCGGTACGCCGAGACCCTCGCGGAGGCGCAGGCGCAGAGCGAGGCCTCCCGCGCCGCCGAGGAACGCCTCGACGCACTCCTCGCCGACGAGCGCAACGCCCTCCCGAAGCCCCTCGCCGACCGGCTCCGCACGGTCCTGGAACGCCGCCGGAACTCGGTGTGGGAGCGGCTCGGGGCGGTCAACGCGGCCACCGGGGAGACGGCGGACGACACGTACCGGCGACTCTCGCGCGACATGATCGAGGCCGAGCGCGAGGTGTTCGTGCGACTGCGCGACGCGCGCCGGATCGACGACGAGATGATGCGTACGCTGCTCCGCCGCCTCGACCTGGAGGAGGCCGCCGCGTACCGCGAGGAGACGGCGGACTAAGACCTGTCGGCGGACGGCTCCGGGGCGCCCGTCACCACCGCCGCGAGCCGGGTACCCGCCGGGAACGCGCCCTCCTCCGCGAGGGTCGCGAGTCCGTGGAGCATTTTGGCGACATACAGTCGCTCGACGGCGAGTCCGTGCCGCGCCTCGAAGTCCCGTGCGAACGCCTCCAGATCCGGGGTCGTACGGGCGTAACCGCCGCAGTGGAACCGCTCGTCGAGGGCCCAGTCGCCGCGCGGGCCGCCGAACGCCGCCTGCTGGAGCGCGCGGACCTCCGCGCCCAGGAAACCGCCCTTGAGGACCGGGACCCCCAGCGCCCTCTGTCCGGGGGAGAGGCCGGCCGCGAGGCCCGCGAGGGTGCCGCCCGTGCCGCAGGCGACGGCGACCACGTCCGCCGCCCCGGCGAGCTCGCGGCCGAGCTCCACGCACCCCCGCACGGCGAGCGCGTTGCTGCCGCCCTCCGGGACCACGTACGTCCCCGCGGGGGCCCGCTCCAGGAGCGCGGCGAGCGTGGCGGGGTCGTTCTTCGCGCGGTATGTGGCACGGTCCGTGAACTCCAGCCGCATCCCGTCCGTCGCGCACTGCGCGAGGGACGGGTTCAGCGGGCGTCCGGCCAGCTCGTCGCCGCGGACCACACCGATCGTGGGGAAGCCGAGGAGCCGGCCGGCGGCGGCCGTCGCGCGCAGGTGGTTCGAGTACGCGCCGCCGAAGGTGAGCACCGGCCGGCCGTCCGCCGCGCGGAGGTTGAGCGCGAGCTTGCGCCACTTGTTGCCCGGCAGGTCGGGGTGGATGAGGTCGTCGCGCTTGAGCAGCAGCGTCAGACCGCGCCGGGCGAAGCGCTCGTCCTCCACCGGCTCCAGGGGCGAGGGGAGCCGGGGCCGCAGGCGGGAGAGGTCGAACGCGTTCACCCGGCCATTGTCCGGCAGCGAGGCCGGGCCGGCCGGCCGGTGAGCCGGCCGGGCAGTGGGTCAGCGCAGCAGGTCGGCGACGCGTTCGCGCATCGAGGCCATCGTGAAGCCGCGCGGATCCACCTTCCCCGGCTGCCACTCCCGGTGGCCGATGACCGAGCGCTGGGTCCAGCCGTGGGCCCGGCACACGGCCGCCGCCGCCTTCGCGATGGCGTCCAGCTGGACCTTCGGCCACGGGTCCTCGCCGTCGCCGAGGTTCTCGCACTCGAAACCGTAGAAGTGCCGGTTGCCGTCCGTCGTGGCCTCGTCGTCCGGCGGCAGGTGCTGCTCGGCGACGACCGCCCTGAGCACCTCGTCGTCGCCGAGCCCCGCGTGGTTGGTACGGCCGTAGCCGACGAGGTGGACCGTTCCGTCCTTGGCGATCACGCCATGGCAGAGCGGCCCCGGCAGGGCCGCGTAACCGTCCCTGCAGATACGGACGGTGCTCGCGGTGCCCTTGGTCACGGTGTGATGGATCATCACGCCGTGCACCGGGCCCCAGGGCCCCTTGTGGTTGCGGTTGTGGGTGGACCAGTCGCCGACCTGGACGACCGTGAGTCCCTCGTCGCGCAGCGCGTCGAGGAACCTGCTCGCGGACATGGGTGAGGCCATGACCGACTCCCTTCGGGGGACGGGATGAGCTTCCGGAGTACCGGAGTACGCCGCTCCGGGGCCATCCGTTCGGGTGGTGTGCGAGCCGATCCGGACATCGTGGCGTGGGGCGGGTGGTGCCCCGGTGTTCGGGTGGAAATCACATGACATGCCCCGAAGATCATCGAATAGTCCCACTCGAATGTGTAATGGCGCGGGCACGTTCCGTGCTGAAAGGCTTCTCTGGCAACTCACGCATACGAGAGGGAGTTCCATGTCCGTTGGTTCGGTTGGCGACGAGGTCCGTACGGACCAGGCACCGCAGCAGAGTCTCGGTACCGCCGCCGCGCGGAACCTCGCCACGACCACCAAGTCCGCGCCGCAGATGCAGGAGATCACCTCTCGGTGGCTCCTGCGGATGATGCCGTGGGTGCAGGTGCAGGGTGGCACGTACCGGGTGAACCGCAGGCTCAGCTACTCCGTGGGTGACGGCCGCGTCACCTTCGTCCAGACGGGGCAGCGTGTCGCGGTCATCCCCGCGGAGCTCGGCGAGCTCCCCGCCCTCCGTGGATACGAGGACGAGGGCGCGCTGACCGAGCTCGCGTCCCGCTGCGCGCAGCGGGAGTACGCGGCGGGCGAGATCATCGCGACCGCGGGCGCCCCCACCGACCGCGTGTACCTCCTCGCGCACGGCCGGATCGAGCAGATCGGCGAGGGGCCCTACGGCGACGAGGCCGTCCTCGGCGTCCTCGCCGACGGCGCCTACCTCGGCGAGTCCGCCCTGATCCGCGACGACGCCGTCTGGGAGTGGACCGCCCGCGCCGCCACCGCCTGTACGGTCCTGGAGCTCACCCGGGACGACGTGCGGAACCTCGCGGACCGGGCGGACTCGCTCGCCGCCCACCTCGCGGGCGTGGCCGCACTGCCCGACCAGCGCACCAACAACTACGGTGAGGCCGCCATCGACCTCTCCGCCGGCCACGTCGGCGAGGCGGTCGTCCCGCACACGTACGTCGACTACGACGCCTCGCCCCGCGAGTACGAACTGAGCGTCGCCCAGACCGTGCTGAAGGTGCACAGCCGCGTCGCCGACCTCTACAACCAGCCGATGAACCAGACCGAGCAGCAGTTGCGGCTGACGATCGAGGCGCTCCGCGAGCGCCAGGAGCACGAGCTCATCAACAACAAGGAGTTCGGCCTCCTCGCCAACTGCGACTACGGGCAGCGGATCCAGCCCCACGACGGCGCCCCCAGCCCCGACGACATGGACGAGCTGCTCTCCCGCCGCCGGGGCTCGAAGCTCTTCCTCGCCCACCCGCGCGCCATCGCCGCCTTCGGCCGCGAGCTCAACAAGCGCGGTCTCGTGCCCGAGACGATCGACGTCAACGGCAACCGCATCCCGACCTGGCGCGGTGTGCCGATCTTCCCATGCAACAAGATCCCGGTCTCGGACGCCCGGACCACCTCGATCATCTGCATGCGTACGGGCGAGGCCGACCAGGGCGTGATCGGTCTGCACCAGACCGGCCTCCCCGACGAGATCGAGCCCAGCCTCTCGGTCCGCTTCATGGGCATCGACGAGCAGGCGATCATCTCCTACCTCGTCACGGCCTACTACTCCGCGGCCATCCTCGTCCCGGACGCGCTCGGCGTCCTGGAGAACGTCGAGGTCAGCCGCTGGCGCTGAGCCGGTGACGCCCGGGGGCGGGTCCTGAACCCCCACCCCCGGGCGTCTCCCCGCGCTCGCGCCGCGAAGGACATGAAGGATGTGACCGTGACCATGACCAGCGCGGATGCCGTCACCGAAGGCCAGGGGGCCGTGATGCTCCTGGATCAGACGCGCACCGCTGTCAATCCCCAACTACGCTCCACCGTGGAGTCCTTGCCGGGCTCCATACGGCGGGTGGCGATGTACCACTTCGGCTGGGAGCACGCCGACGGCACCCCGGCCGCCGGACAGGCGGGCAAGGCCATCCGTCCCGCCCTGGTCCTCGCCGCGACCCGCGCCCTCGGAGCCGAGTCCGCCCAGGCCGTGAAGGCCGCGGCGGCGGTCGAGCTCGCGCACAACTTCACCCTGCTCCACGACGACATCGTCGACGAGGACCCGACCCGGCGTCACCGGCCCACGGCCTGGACCGTCTTCGGCATCCCGGACGCCCTCATCGCCGGTGACGCGATGAGCGCACTCGCCCTGCGACTGCTCGCCGAGGACCCGCACCCCGCGTCGCCGGCCGCCTCCGCGCGCCTCGCCGCCTGCATCATCGAGCTCTGCGCCGGCCAGCAGGCGGACTGCGCCTTCGAGCAGCGCGCACCGCTCGACGTCTCGCTCGACGAGTGCGTGGCCATGGCCACCGCCAAGACCGGCGCCCTGCTCGGCGCCTCCTGCGCCATCGGCGCGCTCTACGCGGGCGCGGGCGAGGAGGAGGTCGGGGCGATGGACGCCTTCGGCCGCGAGGCCGGACTCGCGTTCCAGCTGATCGACGACCTCATCGGGATCTGGGGCGACCCGGACCGTACGGGCAAGCCGGCCGGCGCCGACCTCGTCGCCCACAAGAAGTCGCTGCCCGTGGTCGCGGCGCTCGCCTCGGGAACCCCCGCGGGGAACGAACTGGCCGAGCTCTACGCCCGTCCGACCCTCGACGCGGCGGCGGTACGGGCGGCAGCGGACGCGGTCGAGCGCGCCGGCGGCCGGGACTGGGCGCAGGCCCAGGCGGCCGAGAGCATGGGCCGCGCCGTCGAGCACCTGGCGCTGGCGGTCCCGGACCTGGCGGCGGCGGGGGACCTGCTCGCCCTCGCGGAGTTCGTCACGCGGCGTACGCGCTGACACCGCCAAGGCCCTATGCGCTGACGCCGCCAGGGCCCTATGCGCTGACTGAGTCAGGGCCGTACGCGCACCCCGATGGTCACGCCTCGGGGACGATGCGGTTGACCACGGTCTCGACCAGGTCGTCCAGGTCCCGTTCGACGTGGAGGCCGGGCACGGTGAAGTGGTCGAGCAGCAGCCCGGTGAGGGCGAAGTAGAGCACCCGGACCGTGTCCGCGTCCCCGGGCATTCCGGAATCGACGTGCAGTCGGATGTTCAGGTCGAGGTCGCCCCGGAGTACCTGGGTGAACCGTTTCTGGAGCTCGGGCCGGCGCGCGGCCTCCAGGCGCAGCTCGAACAGGCCCAGGTAGCAGGTGCGTTCCGCGGTCATGCGCCGGGCGAGCCAGCGCATCAGCTCGACGACGAGGGCGCGGCTGGGCTCCGGCAGCAGCGCGGCGTCGATGGCGCCGGGCTCGGGGGTCAGCCGGACGAAGATCCGGTCGGCGACCTCGGACAGCAACCGGTCCCGGTCGCTGAAGTAGTTGGACGAGGTGCCCGTGGGGACCCCCGCCCCGGCGTCGACGGCCCGGAAGGTCAGCCCTCGGGCGCCCTCGTTCGCGAGGACCTCGATCGCGGCGTCGAGCAGTGCCGTACGGCGTTCCGGGTTTCTCGCCATGTCGGGCTCCGTCCGTGCTGATGGTGTTTCTTCGGAAAATCGAAATCAGGGCTTGCGCAACCACTACAGGTGAAGCACTATAACCGTCGTGGTCGTGATCACGACCCGCTCCCCAGAGACAAGAGGACCGGTTTGCGCAAGCTCACCTACTTCATCGCCTGCAGCATCGATGGCTTCATCGGTGACCCGAAGGGCGATGCCACGTCCACGTACGCCTACGTGGCCGGGGAATACCTGGAGTACTTGAAGTCCGAGTACCCGGAGACCATCGCCGCCCCCGGGTGGCCCGTGGTCGGCATCGAGCCCGGCACGGCGAACCGTCACTACGACACTGTGATCCAGGGCACGAACACCTACAAGGTAGGCCTGGACATCGGCATCACCAGCCCGTACGCCCACATGCGGGAGTACGTCGCCAGCCGCTCGCTCACCGAGTCGCCCGACCCGCACGTCGAGCTGATCGCCGACGACCTCGTCGGCCGCGTCCGCGAGCTCAGGGCCGAGGACAGCCCCCTGGGCGTCTGGCTCTGCGGCGGCTCGACCATCGCCGGCGAGCTGATCGACGAGATCGACGAGCTGGTCATCAAGACGTACCCGCAGGTCTACGGCTCCGGCATGCCGATGTTCGGCGCGGACTTCGCCCCACGCGACTTCGAGCTCGGTGCCGTGCGCACCTTCGACAACGGCGTGCTCGTCCGCACGTACTCCAGGAAGCGGTAGCGGCGGGAAGCGGGTCCGTGCGAGGCGTCCTACCCTGGAGACATGGCTGACGAGGTGCCTCGCACGACGCGGGACCCCTTGGCCGCGCCGAAGTGCCCGGCCTGTGGTCGACCGCGCAGCACGCTGGCCACCCGGCACAAGGTCCTCGGGGCCTGGGTGCCGGAGTGGGAGGTGCAGCCGTGCCGTAATCCGGAATGCCCGCTGTACGAGAGTGCGGAGGCGCGTACCGAAGGGGGCTCCGATCCACGGTCCGGACGCGGGCACGGAAGAGGGCGTAGACCAGGGCCTGGGTCAGAGCCCGGGGCAGGGCATGGAAGCCACTAGCACGCAGGTGACCGGCAAGAACGGCGAGATCGGGAGAAGTCCGGCCACCGGGTGACCGGCCGCGCGCCGGAGCCGGTCATACCGCTACAGTCCGGCGCATGTCATCGGAGTCGACAGAAGTCTGGACCGGCTGGTACCGGGACCGCAGCGGCGCGGAAGCGATCGTCATCACGGCCACCGGCCGGCACGTGGCCACCCGGATCAGGGGGGTCGAGTACACGGGCGCGACCTTCGCCGCGCTCACCGCCGCCGACGGCGACGGGCGGGCCGGGGGCGGCGGGCAGGCCCTCGGCGGCTGCGTCCTGGAGTGGGACCTGCCGCTCCCCGTCGTCACGGACGGCGTGGCCCAGCAGGCCACCCTGAGCTGTCTGCTGACGCTCGGCGAGCGTGCGGACCTCAGCCTGACGCTCCACTACGGTGGCGCCGCCTTCGAGTCGTGCGTCGCCGGGGGTGACTTCGAGGGTGCGCTGGAGCGGGTCCGGCGCCAGCTTCCGCCCGGCGCCGACTTCGGCCGCCGGCTCCTGCAGGCGGCCTGACACCTGACACTCCCGGGTCCCGAACCCCACCCGCACGCCGGACGGCGGCGCCCCTCGCGGGGCGCCGCCGTCCTCTTCGTACGGTCGGTCAGGAGGCCTTGAACGCGGAGGCGAGCCCGTACCGCCACAACTGGTCGACGCGGGAGCGCTCCTGGGCGTTCGGCTGGGCGTTCTGGCAGGACGTGCCGGGGCCGCCGCCCGACATCAGCTCGCTGCACGGGCCGCTGTAGTGGTCCGGCAGGCCGAGGACGTGCCCGGTCTCGTGGGCCGTGACCCGGGTGGAGTTGTACTGCTGGTTCTGCCGGTAGTCGAGGAAGATGTAGCCGCTGCCGTGGCCGTCGGTGCTCGCGTACGAGCCACGGGAGTCGTTGCCCTCGTAGTAGCTGAAGTCCGGGTTGGTGCCCTCGACGAGCCGGACGTTCACCACCGAGCTGTTCCATATCTGGGTGGAGCGGGAGATCTGCGTGCGGAAGCTCGGGGCGTTGGCGGCGCTGTAGACGACGGTGACGGCGAGCGCGCCCGGGTTGGCGGCCCGCTTCTTCGCCACCGACTTCACGACGGCCTCGAAGAAGGCCTCGTTGGCCTTGGCCTCCTCGGCCGAACCGGCGTACGCCGCGGTGGCGGCACCGGCGCTCGCGACGGCGCCCACGCCGGTGTCCGTGGGTGCGGCAGCCGCCGGAGCCGTACCGAGCGAGGCGGCGAGGCCGAGGCCGAGAGCGGCGGTCAGTACGGAGTTGAGGACCTTGGGGGACGCATGGGGGGCTCCTCCTGTAGGGGGTCGGAGAGAGTCTCGGGGACACCGGGGCGCGTGGGGATGATGTCAACTGCCGATAGCCCCACCGCATCACCCCACCGCATCACCTCACCGCATCACCTCACCGCATCCCCCTGCCGGATTGGTTCAACTACCTTACAAAGCAAGGCATTTGACACTCTCCGACTGTCTGGTGTGCCGCAGGCCGCCGCCCTACCCTCGGGGCATGGAGCTGGAGGTGAGGCATCTGCGCGCGCTCTGTGCCATCGCGGACACGGGCAGCCTGCACAAGGCGGCGCGGCAACTGGGCATGAGCCAGCCTTCGTTGACCACCCAACTGCGCCGGATCGAGAACTCCCTGGGCGCCGAGCTGTTCTCCCGCGGCCGCACCGGCTGCCTGCCCACCCCGCTCGGCCGCTCCGTGCTCAGCCGGGCCCGCCCCCTGGTCGCGGACATGGCCGCGCTGGTCACCGAGGCCAGGGCCGCGGTCGCCCGCACCGAGGGCCCCGGCCTCCGTGTCGGCTCCACCGCCAGCCGGGCGCTCCCGGGCTGGCTGCGCCGGCTCCGCCGGAGACTGCCCGACACGGACGTGGGCCTCCGGGTGGACGTCTCCGCCAACGCGCTGCTGAGCACGGTCGCGTCGGGCCAGCTGGACGTGGCCTTCGTCCACGAGGTCGAGGGCTGCCCGTTACGGGTGCCCGAGGGCCTTCAGCGGCGGGTCCTCGTCGCCCGCGAACCGCAGTTCATCTCCATGGCCCGCGACCACCCCGCCGCCGCGGCGCCCGTCGTCGACCTCGTCGACCTCGCCCGTGACCACTGGATGGTCGACCCGACCGTCGACGGCGAGTGGGACGGCCTCCGGAGGGTCCTCGGCGCGGCCGGCATCGCCCCGCCGCTGCTGCACGGCGACTACCACACGGCCGCGTCCCTCATCGTCCTCGGCGAGGCCGTCGCCCCCTGCCAGCCGACCTCGGGCCCCCGCGAGGACATGGCGATCCGCCCCCTGCGCGGCGACCCGCTGGCGGTCCGGCTGCTGTTGTACGCGCGCCCCGGGACGGCGCTGGACATGCTGTACGCGGAGCTGGCCGCCGCCTACCGCGAAGCGGCCCTGCGCGCCGCTCCGTACCGCGAGTGGCTGCGGCGCCAGGGAGCTGCTGCCGGGCTGTCGGTGGGACCGTGCATGATGGCCGTATGAGCGATCGTGACGCTGGGAACGGAAGGGCCGTGGTCCGCCGCGCCCGCGCGGAGGACCTGGGGCGGGTCGTCGAACTCGTCGCCGAACACGCCGAGTACGAGAAGTCCCCACCACCGGCCCCGGGCCTCGCGACCCGCTTGGCGGTGCTCCTCTTCGGCGGGGCGGACGGGCCGTCGGAGCGAGGGGGCGATTCGACCCGCCTCCGCTGCCTCGTCGCCGAACTTCCCGACGGGAGCCTCGTGGGCTACGCCACCTGCGCGCCCGGGCTCTCCACGTGGGACGGCGTCGCGTACCTCCACATGGACTGCCTCTACCTCACGTCCGAGGCCCGGGGTCACGGCCTCGGTCCGCTCCTGGTCGAGGCCGTCATCGAGGAGGCGCGCGCCCTGGGGCTCACGGAGATCCAGTGGCAGACCCCCGTCTGGAACGAGGGCGCGATCCGCTTCTACGACCGCCTGGGCGCGACGTCGAAGGAGAAGCGCCGCTACACGCTTCCGGTGGAGCTGCCCTGAGCCCCCGCCTCCCGGAGGCGCTCCGGCTGGTGACGGAACTCCTGCGGGGCTGACGGGGATACGGGCACTGGCCGACCGGTCAGCGCGGGTCGACCAGACCCCGCTCCGGATCGGCCCGGACCGGTGCCTGCCAGGCCGTGGGTCCGCACCCCTCGCCGTTGGGCGTGACCTTGCGCAGGGTCACCCGGGCGGTGCGGTCGTAGACGGGGCGGTCGTCGACCGGGTCGGTGACCCGGAAGCGCAGCACCACCTTCTGCGGCCCGGTGGCGTCGGGCATGGGCAGCCGGAAGGTCCCGAGAGGGTCGTCCGGTTGCGTCCGCCCGTCCCGGCAGACCTGGTCGGCGCAGAGCCGGTACCGGGCACCGGCCGGGAAGTGCGCGGTGTCCCAGTCGACGCTCACCTGGGATTCCGCACCGATCAGGGTGCACGCCCTCGTCCCCTGGCCACACCCGGCGACCGCCACCACACCCACCGACGCCACGACCGCCACCACCCACCGAAACGCGCTCTTCACCGCCATGCCCCGAAGTATCGTGCGCCGACCTGTCGTTCAGGGGCCGGAGCCGGAAGGGTCGCAGTACGGTGGAGCCGCGCAGTCGGTACACCTGCGTGATCGACTCCAGCACACGGCCGTCCGCGCGTCCCAGCCTGTCGCCCATCCCCCGGAGTTGACGACGTGACCGACCTGTCCTCCGCCCACGAAGCCGCCGTCACCGACCGGACCCGCCTGGCGGGCAGCGCCTACAACGGGGACCGGGACCTGGCGGCCCGGCAGTCGCTCTACCGGTGGCAGACGCCCCGGTACGACCTGCCGGGCATCGTCGCCGAGAAGCTGAGCGACGTACGCGGGCGAGTCGTCGACATCGGTTGCGGCAACGGCACGTTCGTCCAGCGGCTCCGCCAGGACCGCCCGGACCTGTCCCTGCTCGGCCTCGACATCGCCCCCGGGATCCTCGCCGGCATCCCCGGCCCGGTCGCCGTGGCGGATGCCACGCGGCTTCCGCTGGCGGCGGGCAGCGTCGACGCCGCCCTCGCGCTCCACATGCTTTACCACGTACCTGACATCCCCCAGGCGGTCAGGGAACTGGCCCGGGTCGTGACCCGCGAGGGGCTGGTGATCGCCTCCACCAACAGCGGCCGCGACAAGACCGAGCTCGACGACCTCTGGCAGCGCGCCGCCGGCGACGTCCTCGGCATCGACCGAGGCCCGGCCCGGATCTCGCTGGGCGCACGCTTCTCCCTGGAGAAGGCTCCGGCCTTCCTCGGCGAGGAGTTCCGCCGGGTGGAGGTCGTCGAACTGCCAGGGGTCATCACGGTCCGCGATGCCGAGCCCGTCATCGCCTACCTGGCCTCGTACCGTGCCTGGGCGGACCAGCACCACGTGCCCTTCGACGCGACCGTCGACCGCGCCCGCACCCTCGTCGCCGATCACGTCGCCCGCCATGGCGCGTACGAGATCACCTCCCGCGCCGGGATCCTCGTCTGCCGTCGATGAGACTCGTTCGCCGTCGGTGAGATGAGTCCAGCGGCGGCCAGGGCCCGTCGAGCAGCCGACCTGTCTCCTCGACGATCGCTCCCGCGAACTGTTCCCGGTCGCCGCGTCGGATCGCCGCCCAGGCGTTGTAGGCGTCGGTCCTGTCGACCAGCGGCCGGAGCGACTGCGGCCGGGCCAGAGCGCCCCACCCTTCGTACGTGATCAGGTCACCGCCGGCGCCGGGGTCCAGGCTGCCGTTCACGATCAGCCGGAGCCACCAGCGGACGAGTTCCCAGCGGGCCGCCTTCCACGGGAGTGACCTTGGTCGTCGAATCGGTGACAGCGGGCCAAGGAGAGGCGTTTGACGATCCGCCGCTCATGACGGGGCGGGTCCCCGGGCCTTGACGCACAATTCCCAGCGGGTGGCGTCAGGACCTTGAATGGCAACCGTCTCGTAGAGACCTTCACTGACGCTGCCGGGATCGGCCTTGAATGCGTAGAAGGCGTCGCAGCCGTCGCTCGCGTACTTCTCCCTGGACCAGACCTCCGAGGCGGCTATCCGGTATTCGACTTCGTACCTGGTGGCAGCGGACCAGCAGGCGGCAGAGACCCACTTGCCTTCGCCGGTGTAGTGAACGCAGTCGCCCACCTGGGCGTTGGACACGTCATGGTTCAGTACAGAACTGGCCCAGTTGGCAAAGCCGTTGTGCTCCGAATACAGCACGCACAAGAAGAAGAGGGCGACGGCGACCAGGCCGACGTAGCAACCTGCTCCCGGCTCGTCGGCTGGGACGGGTGGTTGTGCCGTGGGACGTCCCAGGTGTCCCACCAGCACGTTTTCGCCGTGCAGCCAGGCCATGCCGCGCTCGGTGACACCGGCCTTGAGGTGGAAGACCTTGGGGGCGCTGGTGCGTCCGTTGCATTTCACCGCGACCTTGCGATCGCCTGCTCCGAGCGTGAACGTGCCCGTCGTGCGGGGTCTGATCACATCGTGGTAGGTGTCGTCGAGGAGGACGGAGATCCACGTGCCGGTCCGGTTCTCGATCGTCAGGGCTGCCGTCGAGGAAGTACCCGTCGTCGTTGCCTCGCTCGAAGACGGGGTGTCGAACAGCCTCAGCGCCTCGCGGATGGAGGGGCGGTCATGGGGGCCCTTCGCCAGAAGGGCCGTGATGAGGGGGCTGAGGCGGCCTGCGTGCCGCATCGGGGGAGCTTCTTCGTAGGCCACCGCGTGGAGCGAGCCGGCCGGGTCGGCGCGAAGGAACGGGCTGACGCCCTCCACGGCCTCGTACAACGTCGCACCCAGGGAGAACAAGTCGCTAGCGGGGCCCGCTTCTTCGCCCTGAGCGCGCTCGGGGGAGAGGTACGGCAAGGAGCCGACGATGAAGCCGGTCGCGGTCAGCCGGGAGTCGGCTCGGTTGACCGCGATGCCGAAGTCCGCGAGCAGTATCCGGTCATCGTCCGTGAGCATGATGTTGGCTGGCTTGATGTCGCGGTGGACGATCTCCATCCCGTGGGCGGCGTCGAGCGCGTCGAGGAGGGCCCTGGCGAGTCTGGCGGTGTCGTCGACGGACAGACGCTCCCTCTGGGAGAGACGCTCCTGGAGGGTGTCGCCCGACACGAGTTGCATCACAATCCACGGGGCCTCGTCGATGACGACCACGTCATGCACGCTGATCACATGAGGGTGGTCGCGCAGCTTGACAGCGTTGCGGGCCTCACGTTCGGCGCGTTGCAGGCGGTCACGGCGCACGGCATCAGGTAAGTGCGGGTCGAGGAGCAACTCCTTGATGGCGACGTTGGCCTGGAGGAGCTCGTCCCGTGCGGCCCAGACCCGCCCGAACCCTCCGGCTCCAAGCACCCGCTCAAGTCGGAACCGGCCGCCTATGACCAGACCCTGCCTCCCCTGTACCACAGCGCCCCCATCTCCCCATGCCGGTGTGAAGTACTGACGATGTTGTCAGCTCTGGCGGTTTCGTGGGGGTGGAGTGCATGTTCCTCATGTAGCTCTGCCGAGTCGGGGACGGATACTCAAATCGGGAAGACCGAGGGCGGCGAGGGGCCGCGGCTCTACAGCGAGGGAGACGTGGCTGCGCGCGTGGCCCTGGAGCGCGAGGTCGGAGGGTGGAGCACGACCGAGCCGGTGGAGCGGGTGACCAGAGCCCTTCTCCCGCGTCCCGAGCTTCCTCTTGAAGAACTGATGTCCCCGCCCCTGGAGGGGCTCGACATCGACAGCCGGCGGCTCGTCCAAGGAGCGGTCGAAGTGTTCTACGAGGACCGAGATGCCCGGGACCGCCTCCATCACGCAGTGGTCGCCATCGCCGACCCGATCAAGGCCCACCCCGACAGCTCGCGGTGCGATCCACGGGTAGTGCCTCCGCCTCATGGGCGAAGGGCGCGACGCTCGCAGCATCAGCGGCGACACCGAGGACGGTGCCACTCCCCGCCCACGGTCGAGCAGGTCGAGGCGATGGCACGCGTGATGCCGCCGTGCATTCCGGCCCAGAACGGGGCCGCCGAGCGGAAGGGGCGCAGGGCCGTCGAGCTGCCGCACATGGTGACCCACGACCTGCGGCCTTCTACGCCTCCGCGCTCGTCGCCGGCGGCGTGAGCGTCAACCAGGTGCAGTGGGTCCTCGGGCACGCGTCCGCCGTCATCACGCTGCGGATCCACGCGCACCGCCGGTCCGGGGAGGCTCTCCCGCCTCGTCTCCCGCCCTCTCCCAGTGGATCTTGAAAACACGAACGGCCCGCACCGGGATGACCGGGCGGGCCGTTCCGTTCGCCCTCTGACCTGGGCAGGAGCAGGGGGCGGGAGAGGCCTGGGTCAGGCCTTCTTCGTCTCCCAGAAGATGCGGTCGATCTCGGCGATGAGCTCCAGCGCCTTCTCGCCCGTCTTCGGGTCCGTCGACGCCTTGGCGGCCGAGAGGGCCTTCAGGGTGTCGTTGATGAGCACGTGGAGCTCGGGGTACTTCTCGAAGTGCGGGGGCTTGAAGTAGTCGCTCCAGAGCACGGAGACGTGGTGCTTCGCGAGCTCCGCGCGCTGCTCCTTGATGACCGTGGCGCGGGCACGGAAGTGCGCGTCCTCGTTCGCCAGGTACTTCTCCTGGACAGCCTTGACCGACTCGGCCTCGATGCGGGCCTGGGCCGGGTCGTACACGCCGCACGGGAGGTCGCAGTGGGCGCTGACCTTCACCTTGGGGGCAAACAGGCGGGAGAGCATTGTGCCGTCCTTCCTCGTGATCGTCTTCTCAGGTGGGACATTACTCGGTGAGAAGGGCGTTTTCGCGGGCGCCCCCTGGGGCTTAGGTCAAAAGTCCAGGGTCACCATGGGACTCGTGTACGAGTGGACGAGTGGACGAGGGATGAGGGGCGGGAGTGGCGATGAGAGAAGCGGGGCCGGAGCGGGCGGGGGCGGCCGGGGCGCCGTTCGGGGTCGCCGAGGTCACGGGGGTGTCCATGGTGCCCACGCTGTTGCACGGTGATCAGCTGCTCGTGCGGTACGGCGGGCGGTTGCGGCCCGGTGCCGTCGCCGTGCTGCGGCATCCGCTCCAGCAGGATCTGCTCATCGTGAAGCGGCTGATCGAGCGACGTGACGGCGGCTGGTGGGTGCTGGGCGACAACCCGGACGCCGAGGGGGACAGTCGGGTCTTCGGCGCCGTACCGCCCGAGCTGGTCCTCGGGCGGGTGCGGGCGCGGTACCGGCCGGTGACGCCGGGGCGTCAGAGGTCGGCCGGGGTGGTGCTCTCCTGGCTCTTCTCGTCGGTCAGGCCCGTGTGGTCGGACCGCTCGGCCTCCAGGCGCTTGCGGGCCCGGTAGGCGGCCACGTTGGCCCGGGTCGCGCAGCGGTCCGAGCAGTAGCGGCGCGAGCGGTTGGTGGAGGTGTCGAGGTAGGCGTTGCGGCAGGGCGGTGCCTGGCACAGGCCGAGCCGGTCCGCGCCGAACTCCGTGAGGTGGAAGGCGAGGCCCATCGCCGCGATGGCCGCGTACCCCGCTGTCGCGTTCGAGGGGTGGTCGGCGAGGTGCATGTGCCAGCGCGGGCGGCCCTCCTCGTCGAGGGTGTCGTGGCCCGAGATCTGCGGGCTCACCGGGAACTCCAGGAGCAGGGAGTTCAGCAGGTCCACGGCGCCGGTGTGGTCGCCCTCGTCGGCCGCGGTGAAGACGGCCCGCAGGCGGGCGCGTACCGAGCGGAAGCGGGTCACGTCGGAGTCGGTCGCCCGCCGGGCCATCTGGGTGGCCGGGCCGAAGAGCTCCCGGATCACCTCGACGGAGGTCAGGGCGTCCTTGTTGCGGGCCGGCTCCTCGGTGTTGACCAGACGCACGGCGTAATCCGAGTAATAGGCCAGTTCCACTTGTAGTCCTTACTCCGGCGGGCTAGGGTCTCGGTCGGACGGGGTAACGGCTGTTACCCCTACGAGGGTATTACGAGGGTAAGTCGAAGAGGCGGAGGAGCGGCTATGACCGGAACCGACTGGGCGGACTGGCAGCAGAGCTGGGACCGTCAGCAGGAGTGGTACATGCCGGACCGTGAGGAGCGGTTCCGGGTGATGCTCGACATGGTCGAGGCCCTGGTGGGGCCGAAGCCCCGCGTGCTCGACCTCGCGTGCGGTACGGGAAGTATCACGGATCGGCTCCTCCAGAGGTTCCCGGAGGCGACCAGTACCGGTGTCGACCTGGATCCCGCCCTCCTCGCCATCGCCGAGGGGTACTTCTCCGGCGACGAGCGCGTCACCTTCGTGACCGCCGACCTCAAGGACCCCGCGTGGACCGCGCGGCTGCCCCACGACTCGTACGACGCCGTCCTCACCGCCACCGCGCTCCACTGGCTCCACAGCGAGCCCCTGACCGCCCTCTACGGGCAGGTCGCCGGTCTCGTCCGCGACGGCGGCGTCTTCATGAACGCCGACCACATGATCGACGAGGCCACCCCGCGCATCAACGCCGCCGAGCGCGCCCAGCGGCACGCCCGCATGGACCGCGAGAAGGCCGCCGGGGTCCTCGACTGGGCCGACTGGTGGGCCGTCGCCGCCAAGGACCCCGTCCTCGCCGAGCCCACCGCCCGCCGCTTCGAGATCTACGGCGAGCACGCCGACGGCGACATGCCCTCCGCCCGCTGGCACGCCGACACCCTCCGCGCCGCCGGCTTCGGCGAGGCGCGGGCCGTGTGGGCCTCGCCCTCCGACACCCTGCTCCTCGCCGTGAAGTAGCCAGGACACCGGCCAGGCCACGAGGAAGGGGCGGTACGGGGTCTCCCGTACCGCCCCTTTTCCCGTACTGGTTACAGCACCTTGGACAGGAACGCCTTCGTCCGGTCGTGCTGCGGGTTGCCCAGGACGTCCCGCGGGTTGCCCGACTCGACCACCACACCGCCGTCCATGAAGACCAGCGAGTCGCCGACCTCACGGGCGAAGCCCATCTCGTGCGTGACGACGATCATCGTCATGCCCGACTCGGCCAGGTCCCGCATGACGTCCAGGACGTCACCCACGAGCTCCGGGTCGAGCGCCGAGGTCGGCTCGTCGAAGAGCATCAGCTTCGGCTCCATCGCCAGCGCGCGGGCGATGGCGACACGCTGCTGCTGGCCACCCGAGAGCTGCGTCGGGTAGTTCCCCATCTTGTCCCGCAGGCCGACGCGGTCGAGCAGCCGCTCGGCCCGCTCGCGCGCCACGGCCTTGGACTCGCCCTTCACCTGGATGGGCGCCTCCATGACGTTGGCCAGGGCCGTCATGTGCGGGAAGAGGTTGAAGCGCTGGAAGACCATGCCGATGTCCCGGCGCTGGACCGCGACCTCGCTGTCCTTCAGCTCGTAGAGCTTGTCGCCCTTCTGCCGGTAGCCGACCAGCTGGCCGTCGACCGAGAGCCGGCCGCCGTCGATCCGCTCCAGGTGGTTGATGCACCGGAGGAAGGTCGACTTGCCGGAGCCGGACGGGCCGACGAGGCAGAAGACCTCGCCGTTCTGCACCTCGAGGTCGATGCCGCGGAGGATGTGGGCGGCGCCGTAGGACTTGTGGACGCCCTCTGCCTTGACCATGGGCTGACCGGTCATGCCGATGCCTCCGGGGAACGCTTGAACGTGGTCAGGTTCGCCTTGATCCGCTGCAGCGGGGTGGGCGGCAGGTTACGCGTCGAACCGCGCGCGAAACGGCGCTCCAGGTAGTACTGGCCCACGCTGAACACGCTGGTCAGCGCCAGGTACCAGATGGAGGCCACGAAGAGCATCTCCATCACCGCGCCGGCCGTGTTGCCGATGTTCGACGACGCCCGGAGGACTTCGGTGTACTGCACCGCCGAGACCAGGGACGAGGTCTTCAACATGTTGATGAACTCGTTGCCCGTCGGCGGCACGATCACCCGCATGGCCTGCGGGAGGACGATGCGGCCCATGGTCTTCGTCTGGGACATGCCCAGCGCGTGCGCCGCCTCGGTCTGACCCTCGTCGACCGACTGGATGCCGGCGCGGACGATCTCCGCCATGTAGGCGCCCTCGTTGAGGCCGAGGCCGAGCAGCGCCACCATGAACGGCGTCATGACCTCCACGGTCTCGTTCTTGTAGATCGGCCCGAGGTCGATGTACTGGAAGATCAGCGACAGGTTGAACCACACCAGCAGCTGGACGTAGACCGGGGTGCCGCGGAAGAACCAGATGTAGAGCCAGGCGACCGCGCCGGTCACCGGGTTCTTGGAGAGCCGCATCACGGCGAAGACGACGCCGAGGACGAGACCCAGCGCCATGGAGGCGACGCTGATGAGGATGGTGTTCCACAGGCCGCTGATGACCGAGGGGTCGAACACCTTGTCCCACACCGTGTCCCAGAGGACGTTGCCCTGGGAGAAGGCGTAGACGAGCCACACGAGGAGTGCGACGACCACCACGGCGCTGACCCAGCGTCCGTAGTGCCGTACCGGGATGGCCTTGATCGCCTGGTACGGGACGCCCGAGGGGGAGGGCCCGGCCGGAGCGGCGGCCGGGTCCTTGCTGATCTTGTCAGTCACGACGACTGCCCTTCAGTGGAGCGGGGAGGTCACTTGCCGGCGTTGACGGTGGCCGACTTGACCGCGCTGCCCTCGACGTCCCACTTCTTCAGGACCTCGGCGTAGGAGCCGTCCTTGATGATCGCGTCGAGCGCTTCCTTGACCGCGTCGCGCAGCTGGGTGTTGTCCTTCGAGACGCCGATGCCGAAGAGGCCGACGTCGCTCTGGCTGCCGACGACCTCGAAGTCGTTGCCGCCGCCCGAGGTCTTCGCGATGTACGCGGCGACCGGGTAGTCGTTCAGGTCGGCGACGGCGCCGCCGGCCTTGACGCGGGTCTGGGCCTCGGCGTCGGAGTCGAAGGCCTGGATGGTGAGCTTCTTGTCACCGCACTTCGTGGCCTGCGCCTTGAAGGTGTCCTCGTAGATCGTGCCGCGCTGGACGGCCACGGTCTTGCCGCAGAGGTCGTCGAGGGAGTTGATGCCCTGCGGGTTGCCCTTCTTGACCAGCAGGGAGACGCCGGAGCTGAAGTAGTCGACGAAGTCGATGCCCTTGCCGATCTTCTTCCCGTTGTCGTCCAGGCCCTCCTGGCGCTTCTTGTTGTCCGTCATCGAGGACATGATCAGCTGCTGGCGGCCCGAGTAGATCGAGGTGATCAGGCCGTCGAAGGTGCCCGAGACGAACTCGAACTTGACGCCGAGCTGCTTGCTCAGGGCCTGGGCGATGTCGGGGTCGACGCCGACGATCTTGCCGCCCTCGGTGAACTCCATCGGGGCGTACGAGGCGTCCGTGCCGACCTTGATGACGCCGGACTTCTGGATGTCGGCCGGGAGCTTGGAGAAGAGCGGTGCGGCGTTGGTGGACGCGCCGCCGGTCTCCTTGGTCGAACCGCTGTCGGTCTGGTCGCCACAGGCGGTCAGCAGCATCGAGCCGGCGACCGCGATGGCGGCGACCGCGGCAAGACGGGACGTACGGGTCTTGGCGGCGGTCGTACAGCGCGTGGAGCGTGCGGTCATGGTCGGGTTCCTCCGGCGTGTGAGGGGGTGCCAGCAGGTCGCGTACGCGTCTTCGAGTGCCGCGACCTCGTGTGATTACGGCATCTTGCCATTCGGACTGCCTCAAACCGACGGCCATGGATGTCAAAATCGGGTAACGGGTGACCCCCGAATCACAACAGGCCGGTACATCCAGGCCGGATCTTCTTCGGAATCCCTTCCCCGCCACCGGAAAATCTCCGGTTGATCTCGCCATTCGGACGAGCCGAAGGCGGCCATTCGGGTGCCGTGGGCATCTATCGGGACATCGGGTGACGTGTCGCTCTCCGTCCGTGTCCGGATGCACTCGGTATGAGTCGCGTCACCGAGTGCTTATGGACTCGTCCGCGGTGCCGTCCGTCCGGTAAGAAGGATCCTTACACCCCTCATCCGGGGCTCAGGGCGCGTTGTGCGGCGCGCCCGCGCGGCTGCCAGACAAGGCGGGCGCGGTGCCTCCCCACCCCTCCTCAACCGGGAGTGGACCACCCTCAAATGAAAAAGACTTAAGGGGTCAACCCAATGGCAGCGGAGATCGTCAATCCTCGCAATGACAGCGGTACGGAAGGGACACCCGAGCCCTTCGATCCTGTCTTCGCCCTCCACCGGGGCGGCAAGATGGCCGTGCAGGCCACCGTCCCCCTCCGGGACAAGGACGACCTGTCCCTCGCGTACACGCCCGGCGTCGCCAAGGTGTGCACCGCGATCGCCGAGCAGCCCGAGCTGGTCAACGACTACACCTGGAAGTCCCAGGTCGTGGCCGTCGTGACCGACGGTACGGCGGTGCTCGGCCTCGGCGACATCGGCCCGGAGGCCTCCCTCCCGGTCATGGAGGGGAAGGCCATCCTCTTCAAGCAGTTCGGCGGCGTGGACGCGGTCCCGATCGCCCTCGCCACCACCGACGCCGACGAGATCGTCGAGACGGTCGTCCGGCTCGCCCCGTCCTTCGGCGGAGTGAACCTGGAGGACATCTCGGCGCCGCGGTGCTTCGAGATCGAGCGCAAGCTCCAGGAGCGCCTCGACATCCCGGTCTTCCACGACGACCAGCACGGCACCGCGATCGTCACCCTCGCCGCCCTCCGTAACGCGGCGAAGCTGACCGACCGGACCCTGGGCGACCTGCGCGCGGTCATCTCCGGCGCCGGTGCGGCCGGTGTCGCCATCGCCAAGTTCCTGCTGAAGGCCGGCCTCGGCGACGTCGCCGTCGCCGACCGCAAGGGCATCGTGAGCCGCGACCGCGAGGACCTCACCGAGGTCAAGCGCGAGCTCGCCGAGATCACCAACAAGGCGGGCCTGACCGGCTCCCTGGAGAGCGCCCTCGCCGGCGCGGACGTCTTCATCGGCGTCTCCGGCGGTACGGTCCCCGAGGCCGCCGTCGCCTCCATGGCCCCGAACGCCTTCGTGTTCGCCATGGCCAACCCGAACCCCGAGGTCCACCCCGACATCGCGCACAAGTACGCGGCCGTCGTGGCGACCGGGCGTTCGGACTACCCGAACCAGATCAACAACGTCCTCGCGTTCCCCGGCATCTTCGCCGGCGCGCTCCAGGTCCGGGCCTCCCGGATCACCGAGGGCATGAAGATCGCCGCGGCGAACGCGCTCGCGGACGTGGTCGGCGACAAGCTCGCCGCAGACTACGTGATCCCGTCGCCGTTCGACGAGCGGGTCGCCCCGGCCGTCACGGCCGCGGTGGCCGCCGCCGCCCGCGCGGAGGGCGTCGCGCGCCGCTGACGCGTCACACACCCCGTGAAGGGCCCCGTCCTGGCGATCAGGACGGGGCCCTTACGCGTACGCCCGTAGCGACGGCTTCACCGCGTCGTCCGGGCGAGGGACGCGCGTCACAGCGGTGCGAGGTTCCGTGGGGCCCCCTCGAACCCTAGGGTCGAGGCCATGTTCGCTGCCTACGCTGCCCGAATCGACCGCGACCAGCCCCTGAACGGCCTCGTCTTGGGCGAGCGCCCCGAGCCCGAGGTCCGGCCCGGCTGGACCACCGTCACCGTCAAGGCCGCCTCGCTCAACCACCACGACCTGTGGTCGCTGCGCGGGGTCGGACTGCCCGAGGAGAAGCTGCCGATGATCCTCGGCTGCGACGCCGCCGGCATCGACGAGGACGGCAACGAGGTCGTCCTGCACTCCGTGATCGGCCAGACCGGCCACGGCGTCGGGCCGAACGAGCCCCGCTCCATCCTCACCGAGCGGTACCAGGGCACCTTCGCCGAGCGGGTGACCGTCCCCCGCTGGAACGTGCTGCCCAAGCCGAAGGAGCTCTCCTTCGAGGAGGCCGCCTGTCTGCCCACCGCCTGGCTCACCGCGTACCGCATGCTCTTCACCAACGCCGGTGTACGGCCCGGGGACTCGGTCCTCGTGCAGGGCGCGGGCGGCGGCGTGGCCACCGCCGCGATCGCCCTCGGCAAGGCGGCGGGCCTGCGGGTCTTCGCCACCAGCCGTGACGAGGCCAAGCGCAAGCGCGCCGTCGAACTCGGCGCCGTCGAGGCCTACGAGCCGGGCGCGCGGCTGCCGCAGCGCGTGGACGCGGTCATCGAGACCGTCGGCGCCGCGACCTGGTCGCACTCGGTCAAGTCGCTGCGCCCGGGCGGGACTCTGGTCATCTCGGGCGCCACGAGTGGCGACCGGCCCGCGCACGCCGAGCTGACCCGGATCTTCTTCCTGGAGCTGAAGGTCGTCGGCTCGACGATGGGCTCCAAGGACGAGCTGGAGGACCTCCTGTCGTTCTGCGCGGCGACCGGCGTCCGGCCCGTCGTCGACGAGGTACTGCCCCTGGACCGGGCCCGCGAGGGCTTCGAGAAGATGGCCTCCGGCGAACTCTTCGGAAAGATCGTCCTCACCACCTCTTGATGACTCGTCAGTCATGCTGATGGGATCTCCGGCACACGAAACATGAACATCTCTCACATCCTCGTGCCGGAGGTCTTCCTTGTTGCGAACCACTCTTGTGGCGAGTGCCGTCGTCGCCGCGCTGCTCACCCCGACGGCCGCCCACGCCGGGACCGTTGATGTCGGTGGTGACGGCATCCCCGCCCTCACCGACGAACGCGGTCGCACCCTCACCCTGCGCGGCTGGAACCTCGCGGACAAGGCGAACAGCGGCGACGCCGCCCTCTCCGCGATCACCGAGAAGCACCTCAGCGACATGCGCGCCAAGGGGTTCAACTTCGCCCGCCTCCTCGTCTTCTGGGACGACCTGGAGCCCCGGCCCGGCCAGTACAGCCAGACGTATCTGCGCAAGATCGAACGGATCCTGGGCTGGGCCGAGAAGCACGACGTCAAGGTGCTCCTCGACGCCCACCAGGACGTCTTCGGCCCGGCCTTCGGCCATCGGGGCATCCCCGCGTGGGCGACCAGGACCGACGGCCTGCCCTTCACCCCGCACCCCGACGACTGGTTCTCCGAGTACTTCGAGCCGGCCGTCCAGCGCGCCTTCACCCACCTGTACGAGGACGAGGACCTCAGGCTCGCCCAGGCCCGCATGTGGCGGGTGCTCGCCGACCGCTTCGAGGACCACCCGGCCGTCCTCGGCTACGACCTGATCAACGAGCCGATGGGCGAGCTCGGGGAGGGCGAGGACCTGGCGACGGCCGCCCGCCGCATCGAGCGCGAGCAGCTGACCCCGATGTACAACCGGATGGCGGACACGATCCGTTCGGTCGACCCGGACACCTGGATCTTCGTCGAGCCGACCCCCATCGTGGGCGAGGGCGTGCCCACCGGACTCGGACGGATCGACGACCCCCGGATCGTCTACGCCCCGCACTTCTACAACGCCGGCATGGAGGCCGGCACCGACTACGACCCCGACGCCCGCTGGGTCGAGAACTACGAGCAGGCCGTCACGCTGTACCCCAAGGAGCACAAGGTGCCCGTGGTGGTGGGGGAGTGGGGCCCGCTCAACAACTCCCTGCCGAACATGAACCGCTTCTACCGCGAGGCCATGTCCTCCCTCGGCCGTTACAGCTCGGGCTGGGCCGGCTGGGAGTGGTGCTACGGCGGCGGGTACTGCGCGGTGGACGCCGCCGGGGCCTTCCGTACGAACAAGGAGCTGACCGCCGAGCCGTACGCGGAAGCGGTCGCCGGCACCGTCCGCTCCGCGGCCTACGACGCGGCGACGGGCGTCTACCGTCTGTCGTACGACTCCGCGGGGCGCCGCGGCCCCCGCGTCACCGAGCTCTCGCTCCCGCCCGGCGACTGGCGGGTGAAGGCCAGGGGGGGCGCGCTCGTGCTCCGCGAGGACCGGGGGAGGGCCTGGATCCTCGCCGCCCCGGGCGCCCGGGTGACGGTCACCGTCACCCGGGGCTGACCCGGCCCGTCCGTCAGCCTCCGCGCTCGCCGTTCAGCAGGTCCGTGATCCGGACCGCCGCCGTCGACAGATGGCGGCGCGTCTCGGTCAGCTGCTCCCCGCTCACGCCGTGGTCCCTGGCCGCGTCCCGGATCTCGTCCCGGAAGCGGTCGAGCAGCCGGTCGAGATCGCGGCCCGGATCGCCCGAACCCTCCGTGTCGCGCGCCCACTCCGGCGTCCGCCCCCGCGCCCACTCCGCCTCGTCGGCGGTGTCGGACGCGGCGGCCTCTCCGGTGGCTGCCGCCGCCTCGGCGGCACCCGCCGCTCCGGTCGCCCTGGCCGCCGCCTTCGGGTGGGTCGTGCCCGCCACCAGACCGCCGAGCTGCGCCGTGATGTCCGAGAGGCCCTCCCAGACCCCCTTGGGCCAGTCGCCCCGCGAGAACCGGTCCTGGACCTCCTCCTGGACCTGCTGGGCGATGCGCTGGAACTCCTTCGCCTGGTGGCGGGCCGACTGGGCCTCCGCCTTGGCCTGGCGGGCCTGCTCCTTCCACTCCTGCTTGGCCCGGCGCAGCTCCTCCTTGGCGTCGGCGAAGGACGAGCCCTCCGCCGTCCGCGTCTGCCCCGCCGCCGCGCGCATCTCGCTGCGCACCCGGCCTGCCGCGCCGCGCACGTCGTCGCGGATCTCCGCCGCCAGCACCGAGACCGATTCGCGGATCTCCCGCTCCAGGTCGGTCAGTTCGGCCCCGCGGCCGGCCAGCTCGGCGCGGCCCGCGTCGGTGATCGAGTAGACCTTCCTGCCACCCTCGCTGGCGTGGGTGACGAGGCCTTCGGCCTCCAGCTTGGCGAGTCTCGGGTAGACCGTGCCGGCCGAGGGGGCGTAGAGCCCCTGGAAGCGCTCCTCCAGGAGTCGGATCACCTCGTAGCCGTGGCGGGGGGCCTCGTCGAGGAGCTTGAGGAGATAGAGGCGGAGGCGGCCATGGGCGAAGACGGGCGGCATGTCAGAGCACCTTTCCGGTCGCGGCAGGGGAGGTCGAGGGGGAGGCCGTGGGGGAGGCCGTGGTGGGAGAGGCGGCGGCGGACTCGGTGTCCTCGGCCGACTCGGGGCGGCGGAGGAGGGCGATGGAGCCGGAGACGGTGGTCGCCTTGAGCGTGCCCCGCCCGGAACCCAGCGTGCCGGTGACGGACTTGGTGCCCCACTGCCCGGTCACGCGCAGGTCCTCGAAGGCGTTCGACACGGACCCGCTCGTCGTGCTCGCCTCGACCCGGGCGTCCGCCGGGTGCGGCAGCCGGATCGCGACCTGTCCGGAGACGCTGGTGAGCCGGATGTCGGCGGGTGGCCCGTCGAGCTCGCCCGGGTCGAGGTCGATGACCATGTCACCGCTGACGGTGTCGGCCTTCACCGAGCCGCCCGCGCCCTCGATCACCGTGACGGCACCCGTCACCGAGGTGATCCGCAGCGCGCCCGTGACCGACTGCGCCTCCAGGCTTCCGGAGACGCTCTCGGCGCGGACCGGACCGGAGAGCCCGAGCAGGGTCGTGTCGCCCGTGACGCCGCGCACCTCCGTGCGCCCTCTGATGCCGGAGACGACCGACTCGGCGTCGACCGCGCCCACCTCGACGTCGACGCCAGCGGGGACGGCGACGGAGACGACGGCGCGGCGCCGGTGGCCCTTGCGGTCGAACCACTTGAGGAGGTTCTTCCAGTGCAGGTCCTCGTAGGTCACGGTCAGGGTGGAACCGTCCTGCGACACGATCAGCGGCGGGCCCTCGATCTCGGAGATCTCGACGCGGGCGGAACTCTCGTCCGTCCCCACCACGTTCACCGTGCCGTTGACGATACGGACCTGCAGGCGTGTCACGGGATCGGCCGGGGCAAGTTTCGTCGGCTCGGTGACGGACCACTCTGTCATGGTGCTGACCTCCCGTTTCGGCAACGCAACATATCGCGACTCTCGATAGACACGATATATCGCGGTCGGGGGAAGTCAACCCTGACTCTTCCCCGATACGTAGGGGGCAATCACCGCCGTACACGGACAAATTGGCTAGCGTGGGGGCATGAACGCGACATCCGGACCGAGCCCCTCAGGGGCACTGCTGCTCTGCCGCGCCGACCCGACGGCGGTCAGGCCGCCGGCCCAGCTCCTGCGGGAACAGCTGCTCCTCGCCCCCGCGGGCGACGACTGGAGCGTGCTCGTGCCGGAGGGGAAGCCCTGGCTCCACGGCGGGGAACCCGTCGAACAGGTCGTCACCGGCTGGGCCACCGCGCTCGCCGTCTCCGCCGCGACCTGGCCCGTCCTCGCGCTGTGGTGGGACCGCGACCGGGCCGGGATCACGCTCGCCGCGGGCTTCCGCCGCACCGTCGGCTACACCTGGCTCGCGGACGGCACGCCCGTCGGCGAGGACGAGGCCATGCGTACGTTCGCCGCCCGGCTCGCCCTCGACCCCGTCCTGGACGTGCAGGCCCTCGAACCCCTCACCGCACCCGACCCCGACGCCGACGCCCACAGGCGGCTCGTCGGCGTCGTCGCGGTCCTCGCCCGCACCGGCCTCGCCCTGCCGACCGGGATCGTCCCCGGAGACAGCGCCGACCGGCTCCGCTCCGTCGCCCTGGCGCAGGGCGCCGAGCAGCTCGAATGGCCCGGCATCGGGGTCTCCCCCGCTCTGATGAAGTTGCGAGCTTGGGGAAGCGACGCGGTGCGCGCCGAGCTGGACGTGGTGGAGGAAGGGCCCCTCGGCCCGTACCTGCGCGGCCCCAGGGCGCGGGTGCTGGGCGGGGCGCAACTCGCGGCGGGCGTGCCGCTGCTGATCTGGGGGATCGGCCGGCGCAGCGGCGGCTGGGCGACGGCGGGGGCACTGCTCGTCGCGCACGGCGCGCTCGGACTCGTCTACGACCGGCTACGGGACCACTGACACCGGAAGCGCTTCCCGTGCTCGCGGCCGGAGGCGCCTCCCGCGCCCGCGCCCGCGGCCGGAAGCGCCTCCCGCGCCCGCGCCCGCTACCGGAAGCGCTTCCCGCGCTTCCTACTCCTCGTCGTCGTCCTCGTCGTCCAGACGCGCCAGCCAGGTCGCGAGGCGCTCGACCGGCACCTCGAAGTCGGGGTTGAGGTCGACGAACGTCCGCAGCTGCTCGGCGAGCCACTCGAAGGTGACCTCCTCCTCGCCGCGCCGCTTCTCCAGTTCCTCGATGCCACGGTCGGTGAAGTACATGCGATCAGGATAGGCCGTACCTCCCACGTCCCCTGTCGCCCGTCAGTCCCACCGATTAGCCTTCTCCCCCACTTATCGCTTCGGGGAGCGGGGGCCGCTGTGGCACAAGGGATCGCTCGAATTCGGCTGGACGACGACACGTCCGTCTGGGCGCGCGTCAGCGAGGCGGAGGAGCTCGGCAGAGGCGGCGGGTTCCAGGACACCGGCATCAGGGACCGCGTGGTCTCGATGGCGGCCGGCGGACTCACGGACGTGGTGCGCTGGGTGGTCGACTCCCTGCGCGACGGTCTCGAACCACAGGGACCCGTGGAGGTCGCCGTCAGCTTCGGCATCGAACTGTCGGCGCAGTCGGGCAAGGTGATCGGGGTCCTCGCGGACGGCGCGGGCAAGGCCTCCGTGAACGTCTCGCTCACCTGGACCGAACCGGGCCCGGCGCCCGCCCCGGCACCCGCGGACGAGGGCACGGCAGCCGCCCCGGCACCCGTGGACGAAGGCCCGGCGCCCATCCCGGCACCCGCCCCCGCACCCGCCGACGAGGGCCCCGGGCGAGCTCCGCACGGGCGTGCGGCGGCCGATGGGTCCGCATGAGCGCCTTCGACGCTCTCGTGCGCCCCGCACTCGTACGCATCGCGGCTCCCGGCACCGGGTATGACCCGCTAGGCGACCGGTACTGGGGCACCGGCTTCTTCATCGCCCCCGGCTGGGTGCTGACCTGCGCCCATGTCGTGGCCGAGGGGGGAAGCGCGGTGTGGAGGAGTGAGCCGGTCGTCGGCATCACCTGGGAGGACGGCAAGACCACCCGCGAGACCACGGGCACGGTCGTGCTCGCCCTGCCGCGCCCCGACCGCCCCGAGGACCCGCCGGACCGCTGGGCCTTCCCCGACATCGCGCTCCTCAGCGTGCCCGGCGCGCAGCAGGCGTCCTGCGTGCGCCTCAGCGAGCGCCCGGCCGTCTGGCCGGCCGCCGTCAGCCTGCACGGCTGGTCCCGGGAGACCGGCGAGCTCGGCATCCGCCACGTCCACGGCACCCTCAACGGCAGCGACGGCCAGGCCCTCGTCACCCGCGGCGTCATGCCGGTCGAGGGCTGTTCCGGCGGCCCCGTCGTCGACCACGCCCAGGGCGCCGTCGTCGGCCTCAACAAGGGACGCGGTCCCGACGGAGGCGCCGTCGTGCCCGTCACCGCCCTGCGCCGTCTGCACGACCTCCCCGGCGGCGAGGCGATGGGCGAGGCGCTGCGCGCCCACGACCGCTACCACCTCGCCCGCTACCGCGCGCTCGACGACCGGCCCGACTGGACCCGCGCGCAGCTGCTGCTGCCCGGCTCCCCGGGGGCCGGCCCGGGCCTGCGCACCCAACTGCACGGCCAGTTCGCCGAGCTGCCCGCGCCGACCGCCCCCGGCGAGATCATGAGCCTGATCGACCAGGTCAAGGCCTGGATCAGGGACGACAGCATGCCGGACGCGCTGGAGGACGACCCGCGCACCTGGAGCGAGGGCGCGGGACTGCTGCGAGGACTGCGCGCCGTCCACGGGTCCGCCGCCCGCGACCTCGACCTGGACGCCGTGCTCCTGTACGCGGCCCACGTCGTCCGGCACCTCTCCGTGCGGTACGGCGAGCGGGCCGACACGGCCGGGCTCACCCGCTGGATCGTCGACGAGTCGGGCGACGCCGACCGCCACCTCCGGCGCGAGATCGACCGGCTCGTGACCCCCGGCAGGCCGGCCCCCCTCTCCGTCCGCGAACGTGAACCCCGCGCGCGTGCCGACGTCCTCCTGGAGATCGACACCCCCCGCTACGACCGGCGCTATCCGTGGCGGGTCAAGCTCCTGCTGGACGGGCACACGGTCAGCCCGCTGCACTGCGACGACCGGGGCGTCGAGCGGTCCCGGCTCGAGGAGACCCTGCGCGAACCCCTCGCGGACGCCCTGCGGCGCGGCGACAGCGGCGCCCACCTGGCCGCCGTCGAGGCGGTGCTGCCCCGCGAGCTCTTCGACCTGCCCCTCGACGCCTGGCGGCTCGAACCCGCCCAGGAGCCCGACGACACCTGGTCGGCCACCCTCGGCCAGCGCAGGATCGTGGTCGTCCGCGACGCCCGCCGCCACGACAGGGAACCGTCCCCCGAGTGGCGCGACCGCTGGGCGGCGGCCGAACGAGGGCCGCTGCGGGCGGCCCCGCTGCGCGCCGAGGTGCCCGGCGCGGGCCGGGACGCCCACACCGCGCGCGTCCGCCGGGAGACCTGGGCGGAGACGTACGACCGGCTCCGCGAGGCCGAGGGCGGCACCGTCCCCGTCTACTGCGGGCACGTGGGCGGCGGTGACGGGCTCATGGCGATGAACGCGGCGCTCACCGCCGGCCACCCCCTCGCCCTCTGGCGGACCGGCGCCCACGACCACGCCGACTGCGCGGAGTTCCACGAGCGGGCCCACCGGCTGCTCGTGGAGGCCATGACGGCCCAGGGGGTGCTCGGTCCGATCCGCTCCCTGCGCACCCGCGCGCCCGACCAGGCCGACCTGGCCTGGGCGAAGACCGTCGCCGTCCTCTACGACCCGCCCGACAGGCCGCCGCACGGAGGGCGCCTGGAGGCCCCGCCCATGCTCGGCGAGGGGGACCTGTGACCCGGGCGCCCACACGTACGCGCACGCGTACGGCCCCGGCAGCCGTCGCACGCGCGCGTGCCGCCCGGGGAGCAACACCCTTGACGGGCGGCCGGATTGAGCGTCGGCACGCTCCACCGCCGAGCGGTACGTTCGACGGGCCCGGCATCGACACCACAGCCAGGAGGAGTCCATCGTGAACGATTGGCGGATCTACCGTGGTGCCGGTCTTCCGCACGACGAGATTCAGCGACTGCCCGCCCCGCCGCCCTGGCGCGACTTCTCGGCCGGCGGCGCCGACGACACCCTGGCCGGTTCCGACCGGCGGCTCGGCGTCCGGCGCAGACTCGTCCAGAACCACCACCCCCGGCCCGCCGAGACCGACGCCGTCAACGCCGCCCTGTACCTGCGGCGTCCGCTCCTCGTCACCGGCAACCCCGGCACCGGCAAGTCCACCCTCGCCCACGCCGTCGCCCACGAACTGCGCCTCGGCCGGGTGCTGCGCTGGCCGATCGTCAGCCGCACCACCCTCCAGGACGGCCTCTACCGGTACGACGCCATCGGCCGGCTCCAGGACGTCCAGCTGGAGCGCGCCCAGACCGGGGCGCCCGGCTCCGCCGCCGCGGCCCCGGCCGGCATCGGCTCGTACATCCGGCTCGGACCGCTCGGCACCGCGCTGCTCCCCTCCGAACAGCCCCGCGTGCTGCTCATCGACGAGCTCGACAAGAGCGACCTCGACCTGCCCAACGACCTGCTGAACGCCCTGGAGGAGGGCGAGTTCGCCATCCCCGAGCTGGAGCGGCTCGCCGACCGCGAGCCCGTCGTCGAGGTGCTCAGCGACGACGGCCGCAAGGTGCGCGTGTACGGCGGCCGGGTCCGCTGCACCACCTTCCCCTTCATCGTGCTCACCTCCAACGGCGAGCGGGACTTCCCCGCCGCCCTGCTGCGCCGCTGCATCCGCCTGGAGCTGGAGGCGCCCGGCGAGGAGCAGGTCGGCGCGATGATCGAGGCCCACCTGGGGGCCGAGGCCGCCGCGGGGGAGGAGGAGCAGGGCATCGTCCGGCGCTTCCTGAACCGCGAGCCCGGCGAGGTGATCGCCACCGACCAGCTCCTCAACGCCCTCTATCTGACCCAGCACGCCTCGCGTGCCGAACGGGTCACCAGGGAACGCATCGAGGACATGCTCATGCAGCCGCTCGACCAGCCGAGGTGAAGGACGGATGCTCCGGACGCATCTGGAGGAGCTCACCCGGCGACTGAGGGCGGGCGGCCAGGACCCGACCGCGGAGGACATCGCGGACGCGGTCTGGCTGTCGCGCTGGCTGCCGGGCACGCCCCGGGAGTCACCGGAGCCGGAGCCGGAGGCGCACGCGGGGGCCGGGACCGCACCCGATCCGGGGGCGGAGAACGGCTCCGACACGGGTCGACTCCCCACCGAGGGGCGAGATCCGGCCAATCGTGGTGCCGGTGGGGAGAAGGCCGAGGCCGGCCGGACACCGCCCGAATCCGTCCCCCTCGTCACGGCCACCAGGAGTACGGGAGGACCCGCGGCGACCGGAGAAGCGCCCGGTCCCGGCGGCGCGGGCGCGGACGACGCGGGGCGCGCGGAGCGGCCCGCGACCCTGCCCGTCCGCGCGCCCGGGGCCAACGCGCTCCCCGGCCTCCTCGGCCTCCAGAAAGCCCTCCGCCCCCTGCGCGGCTACGCCCTCGTCCCGCACCGGCCCGACGAGGGCAGCCTCGACGAGGAGGCCACCGCCGAGCGCAGCGCGGCCGCCGGCATCCTCACCCCCGTCCTGCGCCCCGCGACCGGCCGCCGCCCCGACATCCAGCTCCTCATGGACACGGGCCCCGCCATGGTCGTCTGGACCCGCATGGTCGAGGAACTCCGCCAGGCCTGCCAGCAGTCCGGCGCCTTCCGTGACGTCCAGGTGCACCGGCTCTACGACACCGGCGACGGCCCCCCGCTCGTCACCACCACCTCCGGCGCCGACGGCAGGCCCCGGCTGCGCCCCGTCGACCAGCTCCACGACCCCACGGGCCGCCGGCTCACCCTCGTCGTCAGCGACTGCGTCGGCCCCCTGTGGCAGCGCGGCGCCGCCCAGCGCTTCCTGCGCCAGTGGCCCCGCCGCTCCCCGCTCGCCCTCGTCCAGCCGCTGCCGCCGCGCCTGTGGCCCCGTACCGCACTCCCCGCCGAACCCGGCACCTTCCAGCGCCCCGCGACCCCCGGCGGCCACGCCCGCTTCCGCTCCGACGACGACCCCTGGGGCCCGCCCGCCCCCGGTCGCCGGGCAGTCCCCGTCCTCACGCCGACCCCCGAGGCCTTCGCCTCCTGGGCCCGGCTCCACACCGGCCACGGAGGCAACGCCGTACGCGGCTGGGCCGCCTGGCTCGACCCCGAGGCGGCGGCGCCCCCCGCGCCCCGCACGCCCCGCGCCCCGCGCCCCGACGAGGAACTCCTCCGCGCCTTCCGGGCCAGCGCTTCCCCCGGCGCGATCCACCTCGCCGTCCACCTCGCGGCGGCCCCGCTCGCCCTCCCCGTCATGCAGCTCGTCCAGCGCGCCATGCTCCCCGACACCGGCCCCATGGAGCTGGCCGAGGTCCTCCTCAGCGGGCTCCTGCGAAGGCTCCCCGGCCCCACCCCGTACCCCTGCTTCAGCTATCCGCCCGGCATCCAGCAGCACTTCCTCGGCTCGCTCGACCCCAGCGCCGCGGCGCTCGTCCTCAAGCACTGCTCCGACTACGTGGAGCGGAACTTCGGCCAGGGCATGCGCAACTTCCCGGCGCTCGCCGCCGCCCGCCTCGCCGGCACGGCCGCGGAGCCGGGCGCCGGGACCGGCACCGACGGCGAAGCGGGGCACGGGCACGGTGACGGACCCACCGCCCGCCCCGAGGCGACCGACGAACCCCTCGGCCCCGAGGGAGCCGAGACCGAGCTCTTCGCCCGCATCCCCGCGCGCGTGCTCCGCTTCTACCACCCCGACCTCATCACCCCCGACCCGCTCACCGAGGCCCGCAGCCTCCTCGACCAGGGCCGCGCCCACTCCGACCCGGCCCTCCTCGCGGGCGCCCGCGAGCGCGCCGAGGCGGCGCTCCCCACCGCCCCCGTCGAGGCCAGGACCGTCCTCGGTCTCGTCCTGTACGCCGAGGCCGGCACCGCCCTCGCCCGCCGCTCCCACCGTCGCCGCGAACTCCTCGACCAGGCGGCCGAGATGCTCGTACGGGCCGGGGAACTCGCCGGGCCCGGCGGCGAGGCATGGGCCGAGGCCCGGCTCGAACTCGCCGTCGTCCACCACGCCCTGTGGCGCGACACCGACGAATCCGGCCATCTCGACGCCGCCCTCGCCGCCCTCGCCGAGGACGCCGACCGCTGGCCCGAGGCCGCCCGGCACACCCTCCACCTGCGCCGCGGCCGACTGCTCCTGGCCCGGGGCGACGGCGGGGCGGCGGCCGAGGAACTCACCGCCGCCCTCGCCCTCAGGGAGAACGCCGCGACCCTCCTCGACCTCGCCGACGCCCTGCGCCTCACCGAGGCCGACCCGGACGGCATCGGGCGCGTGCTCGACCGCGCCGAGCCGCTCCTCGGCGACGGCCGCGCCCTGCGGCTGCGCTTCACCACCGCCAGGGCCCGACTGCACGACTCGACCGGCGACGGGGCCGCGGCCGACGCGGCCTACGAGGAGGCCACCCTGCTCGCCCCCGCCGAGAGCGAGCAGCGCGGCCTGCTCCTGCTGGCCTGGGGCGAGTCGCTCCTGCGCCGCGCCGCCGCCGACACCGGCGCGGCCTCCGTGGACCGGGCCGAAGGGGTCCTGCGCGAGGCCCTCACCCGGCTGCCCGCCGGCGCCGCCGCCCGCGAGCGGGCCCGGATCCTCATCGGCAGCGTGCTCGCCCTGCGCTTCGACCGCGCGGGCTTCCTGCCCGACCTGTACGAGAGCCGCCACGTCCTCGACGAGGCTCTCCGTACCGCCCGCGACCCGGCGACCCGGGCCGGCATCGGGCTGCAACTGGGATGGGTGCAACTACAGTTGAGCGAGGCGGCCAGGGACGGGCAGCTCGTCGCCGCCCTCACCGCCTTCCGGCGCGCCGCCGACGACATCCGCGCCGCCCGCGGCGACACCCCCGGCACGGTCACGCTGGCGCGGGCGCTCCACGCCCAGGGCGCGGTGCTGTACCTGATGGACCGGGCCGGCCACGCCGAGACGGTTCTGGAGGAGGCCGCCGAGCAGTGGCGGCGCCTTGACGGCGTGCTGGTGGCGGTGGACTGGGCGGACGTGGAGCGGACCCGGGCCCTGCTCGCCGAGGTCGGCGCCGACCCCCGCCCGCGGCCGGACCGTTTCTCCCGCGAGGAGCGGCGCCGGATCGCGCCGCCCTGGTGGGCCTGGCGCGACGAGGACACGGAACGGCTGGATAACGGGGGCGCGCATGGGCGCAGTTGAGTCGAACGGGTTTCCGCCCGTGGGGCGTCGGGAAGAACCGCTCCGCCGCTACGACCGTGGGGGACAAGGGCTGGTGAGGAGGAGCAGAGGGTGTTGCAGCACACGAAGCGGGTCCCAGGCGTCGACGGGGCCGGCGAGCGGCCCTGGCACCTGCCCGATCTCAACGGCGTGGACCTGCGGACCCTGCGCTTCACGGACGACCCAGGGCTGGTGGCCGCCGTCGAGCGGGTGCTCGGGCATCCGCAGGAGCTGGGAGCTTCCTGGTTCGTCGAGGGCGGCTCGGACGGCATCCACGGCTGACCTCCGGTGGAGGGGTCGCGCCGACCGGCCGATTTCGGTCAGATGCGCACCGCCCGCCGCAGGTCCGTGGAGGCGGGAGTGAACGTCGCGCCCCTGCCCGCGCCCGTCTTCGCCCGACTGGCCCGCGTCAGCCCCGCCCCGGACGGGCTCACGCTGCTGCGGTCCGCCCTGCACACCCGGCGGCTGCTGCTCCTCAAAGCGCTCCTGGTGCGCGTCCACCGGCACCGGGTGTCCGTCGAACCGGGCGCGCTCGGCCGGTTCGAGCGCTCCTGGGAACTGCTCGAACGCGTCGAGCGCCGCCATCCCGCCGTGGTCCGGGACGTCCTCGACTACCCGACGACCGGGGCCTGGCTGGCCGGCGCGCTCGCCGCGCCCGCGGGGCCGGCCTTCGACCGGCTGCTCGGCCACCTCGACAACCTCGCGGTCACCGCGGCCCTCCGCGGCGGCGGCCCGCTCGACCTGACCGTCGACACCCCGGACGGCCTCCTCGCGCTGCCCGGCGTGGGCCGGCTGACGGTGGCCGCGGACCGGGTCCGGGTCAGCTCCGACGAGCGGACCGTACGGTTCCACCCGGACGGTGCCCGCCACGCCCTGCGCGCCGCCCTGACCCTGACGGGCCGGCGCCTCGCGGGCGGAGGGCCCGGCTGGCACGCGGTCCGCCCGCTGCCCCGCAGCGCCGCGCGCCTGGACGATGTCGACCCGTACCGCGTGCCGTCCGGCGTGGGCGGCGCAACGGCGGTCACCGCGGCCGACCCCGCCGACACCGACCACGCCGCCTGGTCCGCCACCTGGCGCGCCGCCCAGGACCTCCTCGCCCGCACGGACCCCGACCGGGCGACCGAGGTGGCCCGCGGCGTCCGCGCGGTCGTCCCGGTCGTTCCGCGCGGACCCCAGCACCTGGGCGCCACGCTGAGCGCCGCCCCCGGAGCCGTACTCACCTCGCTGCCCGCCGAAGGGCAGGGAATGGCCGAGACGCTCGTGCACGAGCTGCACCACAGCAAACTGGCGACGCTCCATGAGCTCGTGCCGCTGTACGGCCCCGGGCGGGACGCCGTCTACCAGGTCGGCTGGCGGTCGGACCCGCGGCCCGTCGCCGGTGTCCTGCACGGGGCCTACGCACACCTGGCCCTGGCCGATCTGTGGCGGCGCGCGGTCGCTGCCGACGAGGTGCCGGCGTCCTGGCGGTCCGCCGCCGGGCACCAGTTCGACGACATCCACGATCAGGTGGGCGCGGCCCTCCTTATCCTGCTTGAATCCGATGAACTGACCGTGGAAGGACGGGAGTTCGTGCATCAAATGAGGCTGCACCACGCGAGCCTCGGCGCGACCCCCCTGGTCGCTGGGTAACACTGTGCCCACGGCACATGACACCGCGTTGCGCGGGAGCGGGACGGGAGACACGACAGATGGCGGAACAGCGATCGGGCGGTGCGGCGGATCACGGGGTCGGGAGCGCGCCGGAACACGTCCTCGTGGTCTTCCCCGGCTATCACCGCCCGTGGGCGACCTGGGTCAACCAGCGGCTCGACACGTACGGGGTGCGTGCCAGTCTCCAGCGCTGGGACCCGCCGCGCGAGGTACCCCTGGAGGACTCCCTCGGCGACCTGCTGCTCGCCCGCGGCCAGGTGCTCCTCGTCCTGGACGACTGGTTCTTCCAACTCGGCCCGCGCGCGGCCGGCGAGTGGAACGACGTCCTGCGCGGCTTCGTCGCCTCCCACGCCGAGCGGTTCGCCGCGGTCAACCTCACCAACCGGACCCTGCCCCCGGCCACCGCCGTCCTCGAACCCGTCAGCCTGTGGGGCGTCGGCGAGGAGGAGGCCGAAGCCCGGCTGCTCAGCCGGCTCGGCATCGAACCCCGCCGCGCCGCCGGCCGCCGGCTGCCCGCCGGATCACTCGTACGCTTCCCGGACACCCCGCCCGAGATCTGGGGCGAGATCCCGCGCCGCAACCCGCGCTTCACCGGCCGCGACGACCTGCTCACCGAGCTCCAGGAACGGCTCATGGACGCCGAACGGGGCAGCGCCGCGTGCACCCTGCTCGGCATGTCCGGCATCGGCAAGACCCAGATCGCCGCCGAGTACGCCCACCGCTTCAGCTCCGACTACGACGTCGTGTGGTGGGTCAGCTCCGACGACCGCAACGTGCAGCGCGACCGCTTCGGCGAGCTCGCCACCGAACTCGGCCTCGCCACCGGAAACGAACCCGGCGAACGCATCCGCGCCGTCCGCGAGGCCCTGCGCCGGGGCAACCCGCACTCCCGCTGGCTCATCGTCTTCGACGGCTGGGACGACACGGACGGCGCGAACGTCCTGCTGCCGCACGGCCCCGGCCACGTCCTCGTCACCTCGCGCAACCGCGGCTGGGGCGACCACACCGACATCCTCGAAGTCCCCGGCTTCGACCGCGCCGAGTCCACCGGCTATCTGATGCGGCGCGCCCCGCACGTCACGGCACCCGAGGCCGACGAGGTCGCCGCCGAGTTCGGGGACGTACCGCTGCCGCTCGTCCAGGCCGCGGCCTGGCTCGGCGAGTCCCGCATGGAGGTCTCCGAGTACCTCCACATGGTCCGCGAAGGACGGATCTCCGCCGTCGAGCCGTCCGGCGACGGCTTCCCCCAGGCGTCCCTGACCTCCTGGTCGATACTGATCAACCGGCTCCGACGCGCCCAGCCGCAGGCCATCGACGTGCTCAGCCTGTGCGCCTCCTTCGCCCCCGGCCGTATCCCCCTCGGCCTCATCCGCGCCTATCCCCAGGCGGACCTCCCCGAGGACCTGCGCTGGATGGTCACCGACCTCGCCGCCTGGTCCCGGGCCCTGGACACCCTGGTCAACTACTCGGTGCTCACCCGCGAGACCCGGGGCCCCGTCAACAACGCCGAGGTGGGACCGCACCAGGAGTCCGTGCACATGCACCGGCTCGTCCACGACATCGTCGCCCGGCTCACCGAGGGCGACCACCGCGCCGCCCACCGCCAGGCCGTCCGCACCCTGCTCGCCGAGGCCGACCCCGGCAACCCCATGGACAGCCGGCACTGGCCGCGTTACGCCGAGCTCCTGCCCCACCTGGAACCCTCCGGCGCGCTCCTCAGCCACAACCCGCGCACCCAGACCGCCGTGCTCAACTGTCTGCGCTACTGCTTCCGCAGCGGCGAGTTCAGGGCCGGCAACCAGCTCGCCGAGAAGATCCGGGACAACTGGTCCACCTTCATGGACCCGCTGGACCAGCCCATGCTCGACCTGACCACCCAGCAGAGCAACATCCTGCGCTCCTTCGGCCGCTTCCGCGAGGCCTACGACCTCGACCTCGTCCAGCGGGAACGCCTCGCGGCCGCCCAGCCGCCCAACGAGCTCGGCACCCTGCTCTCCAGCAGCGCCATCTCCAGCGACCTGCGCTTCCTCGGCCAGTACAAGGAGGCGGAACGCCTCCAGCGCGAGGTCCTTGCCGACGCCGAACGCCTCCTCGGAGCCGGAGAGTTCTCCACCCTCGTCGCCCGCCACAACCTCGGCGTCACCCTGCGGCAGCTCGGCCGCTTCCAGGAGGCGTACGAGTCCGATGCCGAGACCCTCGCCCACAGCGAGCGGGTGCTCGGCAAGCGCCACTCCCACACCCTCAACTCCAGCAACGCCCTCGCGCACGACCTGCGGCTGCTCGGCCAGTACCGCGAAGCCCTCGCCCGCCAGGAGGCCAACGTCCTGCGCCATGTGCAGGTCCTCGGCCCGCAGCACCTGCAGACGCTGTACGCCCGCACCCAGCTGGCCCTGTGCCGGCGCCGCGAGGGCGGCTTCCAGCAGGACCTCGGAGCGACCATGGCCAGCCTGCTCGAACAGCTGGAGCAGGTCCACGGCCGCACCCACTACGTGACGCTCTCCTCCCTCAACAACTACGCCAACTACCTCCGCGAACACGGCGACCTCGACCACGCCCGCGAACTCAGCCACGAGGCCGAGGCCGGCTACCGCGCCCTCCTCGGCCCCGCACACCCGGTCGCCACCGGGGTCCTCGCCAACACCGCCCTCGTCCTCCAGGCGTCCGGCGACCGAGCGGACGCCCTGGCCATCCTGGAGGCCGCGCTCGCCGGACTGACCTCCTCGCTCGGCTCCGACCACCCGTGGGTGCTCGGCTGCGCCCTCAACGCCTCCGCCGCCCGCAACTTCAACGGCCGCGTCCACGACGCCGCCGAGCTCAGCCGCGACACCCTGCGCCGCGCCCGCCACACCCTGGGCAACGAGCACCCGCTGACCCTGTCGAGCCAGGTGGCCCTCGCCACCGACCTGCGCGGCCTCAGGGAGAACGAGGAGGCGGGCAAGCTGGAGGAGGACGCGCTGCTCACCCTCACCCGGACGCTCGGCGCCCAGCACCCGCACACCCTGTCGGCACGGCAGCGGAACAGGCCCTACTGGGACTTCGAGGCCAACCTGGGCTGACAGCCCGTACGCGTACCGGAGACGCCGGAGGCCCGGCACCCCACCAGGGGTGCCGGGCCTCCTTCCGTACGCGTACGGAGTGGTCGATCAGGCGTCGAAGACCTCGTTGACCAGCTGCTGCTGCTCCGCCTGGTGACGCTTGGCCGAGCCGACCGCCGGGGAGGAGGAGTGCGGACGCGAGATCCGGCGCAGGCGCTCGCCCGCCGGGATGTCCGCGCCGACCGCCAGGTCGAGGTGGTCGATCAGGTTGAGCGCGATGAACGGCCACGCACCCTGGTTCGCCGGCTCCTCCTGCGCCCAGATGTACTTCGCGGCGTTCGGGTACTTGGCGATCTCGGCCTGGAGCTCGGCACCCGGCAGCGGGTACAGACGCTCGACGCGGATGATCGCGGTCTCCGTGTCGCCGCGCTTCTGACGCTCGGCCTCCAGGTCGTAGTAGACCTTGCCGGCGCAGAAGACGACCTTGCGGACGTTCGCCGCGTCGACGGTCGAGTCGCCGATCACCGGGCGGAAGCCGCCGGTGGTGAACTCCTCCACCTTCGACGCCGCGGCCTTCAGACGCAGCATCGACTTCGGGGTGAAGACGATGAGCGGCTTGTGGTGCGGGTTGTGGACCTGCCAGCGCAGCAGGTGGAAGTAGTTCGACGGCAGCGTCGGCATGGCGACCGTCATGTTGTCCTGGGCGCACATCTGGAGGAAGCGCTCCGGGCGCGCGGACGAGTGGTCCGGGCCCTGGCCCTCGTAGCCGTGCGGCAGGAGCAGCGTGACGCCGGAGGTCTGGCCCCACTTCTGCTCGGCCGAGGAGATGAACTCGTCGACGACGGTCTGCGCGCCGTTGACGAAGTCACCGAACTGGGCCTCCCAGACGACCAGGGAGTCCGGACGCGCCAGCGAGTAGCCGTACTCGAAGCCCATCGCCGCGTACTCGCTGAGCAGCGAGTCGTAGACGTTGTAGTGGGCCTGGTCCTCGGCCAGGTAGAGCAGCGGGGTGTAGTCCTCGCCGGTCTCCTGGTCCACCAGGACCGCGTGGCGCTGGCCGAAGGTGCCGCGGCGGGAGTCCTGGCCGGAGAGCCGGACCGGGGTGCCCTCCATCAGCAGGGAGCCGATGGCGAGGGTCTCGCCGAAGCCCCAGTCGATGGTGCCGTCGTCGAGGGAGGCGGCGCGGCGCTGCATCTGCGGCGTCAGTCGCGGGTGGACCGTGATCCGCTCGGGGACGGCGACCTGCGACTCGGCGATCCGCTTCACGACCTCGGCGGAGACCGCGGTGGTGACGGCGACGGGGAACTCGGCGCGGGCGTCCGGGACCTGGGTCGGAGCCGGGGCGGCGGTGGCCTCGCGGACCTCCGCGAACACCTTCTCCAGCTGGCCCTGGAAGTCCTGGAGGGACTGCTCGGCCTCTTCCAGGGTGATGTCGCCGCGACCGATGAGCGACTCGGTGTACAGCTTGCGCACCGAACGCTTCTTGTCGATCAGGTTGTACATCTGCGGGTTGGTGAACGAGGGGTTGTCGCCCTCGTTGTGACCGCGGCGGCGGTAGCAGATGAGGTCGATCACGACGTCCTTGTTGAACGTCTGGCGGAACTCGAAGGCGAGCCGCGCGACGCGGACCACGGCCTCCGGGTCGTCGCCGTTCACGTGGAAGATCGGCGCCTCGATCATGCGGGCCACGTCGGTCGCGTACATCGAGGAACGCGACGACTCCGGGGCGGCGGTGAAGCCGACCTGGTTGTTGATGACGATGTGGACCGTGCCACCGGTGCGGTAGCCCCGCAGCTGCGACATGTTCAGGGTCTCGGCGACGACGCCCTGGCCGGCGAAGGCCGCGTCACCGTGGAGGGCGACCGGCAGGACGGTGAAGTCCGTGCCGCCCTTGTTGATGACGTCCTGCTTGGCGCGGACGATGCCTTCCAGGACCGGGTCGACCGCCTCCAGGTGCGAGGGGTTGGCGGCCAGGGAGACCGTGATCTGCTCGCCGTCGAGACCGGTGAAGGTGCCCTCGGCGCCCAGGTGGTACTTGACGTCGCCGGAGCCGTGCATCGACTTCGGGTCGAGGTTGCCCTCGAACTCGCGGAAGATCTGCGCGTACGACTTGCCCACGATGTTCGCGAGGACGTTCAGCCGGCCGCGGTGGGCCATGCCGATGACGACCTCGTCGAGGCGCGACTCGGCGGCCGAGTCGATGACCGCGTCGAGCAGCGGGATGACGGACTCGCCGCCCTCCAGGGAGAAGCGCTTCTGGCCGACGTACTTCGTCTGCAGGAAGGTCTCGAAGGCCTCCGCGGCGTTCAGCCGGCGCAGGATCCGCAGCTGCTCCTCGCGCTCCACACGGGCGTGGGGGCGCTCGACGCGGTCCTGGATCCACTTGCGCTGCTTCGGGTCCTGGATGTGCATGAACTCGACGCCGGTGGTGCGGCAGTACGAGTCGCGCAGGACGCCGAGGATGTCGCGGAGCTTCATCATCGACTTGCCGGCGAAACCGCCGACGGCGAACTCCCGCTCAAGGTCCCACAGGGTGAGGCCGTGCTCGGTGATGTCCAGGTCGGGGTGCTTGCGCTGCTTGTACTCCAGCGGGTCGGTGTCGGCCATGACGTGGCCGCGGACCCGGTAGGAGTGGATGAGCTCGAAGACGCGCGCGGCCTTGGTGACGTCGTCGTCGTGCGACGCGTCGATGTCCTTGAGCCAGCGGACCGGCTCGTAGGGGATGCGCAGCGCCTTGAAGATGTCGTCGTAGAAGCCCTGCTCGCCGAGGAGGTAGTTCGCGACGACGCGCAGGAACTCGCCGGAGGCGGCACCCTGGATGACCCGGTGGTCGTACGTCGAGGTCAGGGTCATGACCTTCGAGATGCCCAGCTTGTTCAGGGTGTCCTGGGACGTGCCCTGGAACTCGGCCGGGTAGTCCATCGAGCCGACGCCCATGATGACCGACTGGCCGGGCATCAGACGCGGCACGGAGTGGACGGTGCCGAGGCCGCCGGGGTTGGTCAGGGAGACCGTGACGCCGGTGAAGTCCTCCATCGTCAGCTTGCCCACGCGGGCCCGCTTGACGATGTCCTCGTACGCCTGCCAGAACTCGAAGAAGTTGAGCGTCTCGGCCTTCTTGATGCCCGCGACGACGAGCTGGCGGTCGCCGTTGGGCTTCACCAGGTCGATCGCGAGACCGAAGTTCACGTGCTCCGGCTTGACCAGGGTCGGCTTGCCGTCCTTCTCCGCGAAGGAGTAGTTCATCGACGGCATGGCCTTGATCGCCTGCACCATCGCGTAGCCGATGAGGTGCGTGAAGGAGATCTTCCCGCCCCGGGCGCGCTTCAGGTGGTTGTTGATCACGATCCGGTTGTCGAAGAGCAGCTTCACCGGGACGGCGCGGACGGACGTGGCCGTCGGCACCTCCAGCGAGGCGTTCATGTTCTTCGCGACCGCGGCGGCGGGGCCGCGCAGCGTGATCAGCTCGGGACCGGCGGTGGCGACGGTGGCCTCCTTGGCCTTGGCCGGGGCCGGAGCGGCGGCGGGCTTCGCGGCGACGGGGGCCGCGGCCGGCTTCGCCGGAGCCGCAGCCGCGGCGGGAGCCGGGGCCGGAGCGGGCACGGAGGCCGGAGCGGCCGCCGGAGCGGCAGGCGCGGCCTGTGCGGGGCCCGTCTGCGGCACGGCGGGCGCGCTCTGAGTGGTGGTGGGGGCCGGGGCGGTCGGGGTCGCCGACGCTCCCGGCTTGTAGTCGGCGAAGAAGTCCCACCAGGCACGATCGACCGAATTCGGGTCCTGGAGGTACTGCTGGTAGATCTCGTCGACGAGCCACTCATTGGCACCGAAGGCGGCGGCAGGGTTCTGACCCTGCCCGTCTTGGTCGGTCGGGGAGCTCGGGGTACTGGGGGACTGAGACGACACGGCGGCAACCGCCCTCTTCCGCTTCACAAGGTGATGGACAGCGGAAATAAAGGCTACGCCTGTCCGGCCGGGAGGTGCAGGCCGGGCACTCCAACGTCGCGCAAGTCACACTTGACGAGGTGTTTCGGGACCATGAATGGCGGGAAACAAGCGTGGTTCCGTACGTGTGAGGGTACGGAAAAGCGGGGGCGCGGCCCTCTTCGGCCGCATCCCTGATCGCACCCCGTTCACGTGCGCGCAGGTCCCGCCCACGTACACGCAGAACGTGCCCTTCCGGTTCGAACCCTACGTCAATCTCTCCGCGGAAGGCTGCCCGGAAGAGTGACCCGGATGCGGCAGCCGCGTGACGATTCGGCCACGCCGATCCCGCCACCGTGCAGATCCACCGCCCAGCGGGCGATCGCGAGCCCGAGCCCCGTGCCGCCGTCGCTGCCCGGGCCGTGCCGGTGTGCCGCCGTGCCGCGGTTGAACCGCTCGAAGACCTTGTGCCGCTCCGACTCCGGGATGCCGGGACCCTCGTCCTCGACCTCAAGCTCCAGCGAGCCCGGATACGGGCCGCGCCGCGCCCGGACCGTGACCCGGCCGTGCGGTGGCGAGTGCTTCACCGCGTTGTCGATCAGATTGGCCATCACCTGGTGGAGCCGCTCCGCGTCCGCGTGCGCGACCAGTTCGGGCGGCGACACGTCCAGGTGCAGATGCACGTCCGTACGGTTGTGCAGCCCCGAGGTGGAGAACAGGCCGCGCTGGGACGCGGCGAGGTTCGCCTCCCGCAGCACCCCCGACAGATACGGCCAGACCTCGAAACGGCTCGCCTTCAGCGCGACGACACCGTTGTCAAGACGTGACAGGTCCAACAGCGTCTCGACGAGCCGGCCCAGCCGCTCCGTCTGCCTCAGCGCCGAGCGCATCGTCTCCGGATCGGCCTCCGACACCCCGTCCACGACGTTCTCCAGGACGGCCCGGAGCGCCGCGATCGGGGTGCGCAGCTCGTGCGAGACGTTGGCGACCAGCTCCTTGCGGTGCCGGTCGACGGCCTCCAGGTCGTCCGCCATGCGGTTGATCGTCGAGGCGAGGGCACCCAGCTCGTCCCGCCGGTCCGCGCCCCGCACCCGGCGGCTGAAGTCGCCGCGCGAGATCGACCCGGCCACCGTGGTCATCTCGTCGAGCGGAGCCGTCAGGGACTGCGCCACGAACTGCGTGATCAGCAGGGTCGCGATCATCGCGAAGATCGTGATGTACCGGAACTCGGTCGAGGTGCGGATCGCCACCAGGGCGAGACACGAGGTCAGCAGGACCGCGCCGACGACCAGGGTGCCCAGCTTCGTCTTGATCGAGATGACGATCCGCCTCCCCGGCCGCCGGTTCACGGCGCCGGGGTCTCCAGCGCGTATCCCACGCCATGGACCGTACGGATGCGCTCGGCCCCGATCTTCCGGCGCAGCGCCTTGATGTGGCTGTCCACGGTCCGCGTGCCGGACGCGTCCGCCCAGTCCCACACCTCGGCGAGCAGCTGCTCACGCGAGAGGACCGCCCTCGGGGTGCCCGCCAGGCAGACCAGCAGGTCGAACTCGGTCGGGGTCAGGTGCACGTCCTCGGAGCGCACCCGGACCCGCCGCTGCGCGTGGTCGATCTCCAGCTCGCCGAGGCGAAGGATCCCGCTGCGCGGGGTGACGGCCGCCAGCGCGGCCCGCTCGACCCGGCGCAGGAGGACGTGCACCCGGGCGGCGAGCTCCCGCATCGAGAACGGCTTCGTCATGTAGTCGTCCGCGCCGACCCCGAGCCCGACCAGCATGTCGGTCTCGTCGTCCCGGGCGGTCAGCATGAGGACGGGGACGGGCCGCTGGGCCTGGACCCGGCGGCACACCTCCAGGCCGTCGAAGCCCGGCAGCATCACGTCCAGGACCATCAGGTCCGGCTGCCAGGCCTCGGCGGCGTCCACGGCCGCCGGGCCGTCCGTCGCTGTCTGCACGAGAAAGCCCTCGGCGCGCAGCCTGGCGGAGATCGCCTCGACGATCGTCGCGTCGTCCTCGACCACGAGAACCCGTCGCTGGGCCCCGGGAGTGGCCGCCGCACCGTGGTGAGTGGTGTGTGTCTGCTCCATTGCCCCGCCTCGCGTCGCCGATGTCGGTGCAGCAGCCTAGAGGTACGGGTGGTGTCCCGGCTATCCAGGAGCTATCGGGGACGGACGGCGAGGTGGACCACGTCGGGGACGCCCCGGGCAACGGGGATCTCTTCGGTCCGTACCCCGCTGAATCCGGCATTCCGCAACGAGTCTTCGAAATCGCCCGAGGGTTGCGCGGACCAGACGGCGAGGACACCACCGGGGTTCAGCCGGGCGGCGCAGGCGGTCAACCCCTCGGCCGAGTACAGGGTTTCGTTGTCCTCGGTCACCGTCCAGTCCGGCCCGTTGTCGATGTCCAGACAGAGGGCGTCGTACGTGTCGGGGGAGGTCCTGAGGTAGGCCACCAGGTCCGTGTGCAGGATCACGGTCCTCGGATCGGCCAGCGCGCGCCCGGAGATCGAGGCGAGCGGCCCCTGTCGGTGCCAGTCGATGATCGCGCCCTCACGCTCGGCGACGGCGATCCGGCCCCAGCGCGGGTCGGCCGCCGCGTGCGCGAGGGAGAAGCCCACCCCGAGGCCGCCGACGAGGACGGAGGCGCCGGAGCGGGACTCCTCGGGCAGCGCGTCCATGGCCGCGTCGACGAGCAGCCGCTCGGAGCGCCCGTCGGAGGTGTCCATGAGGAAGGTTCCGTTGGCGATGATCTCGAAGTGCTCCGCGCGGCGGCGCAGTACGACTTCTCCGTACGGTCCTTCGCGGCGGTCGAGGGTCACGGGTGAGGACATCGTCGAGGTATCCGCTCTCGTCTCGGCAGTCGGTCCCGGCCATCCTCGCGAAGCGGGGCGGCCGGGACAAACACGTTACGGAGTCGCGGTGTTGCCGAGTGGACTCACAGGTACGGGGCCTCGCGGCGCATGGGTCTCGGCTCGTTGTCAGTGGCTGTCGGGCCGGGGTGCCGCTGTGGTGCACGTCGATCCGGCGTACACCAGCCAACAATGCCTACCGACAACCGGCGCATGGAGTATCTGCGGGCGCTCTCCCGTGACTTCTGCGCCGACGAGGACGACGTCGAGGTCCGCTCCCTGATCGCCTTCTCGCTGCGCGTGGCCGACCACTTCATCGCGGTCGACCACGGCGGGCGCACGCCGGCGGAGATGGCGGATCTGACGAGGGAGTGGCTGCTGAGGTAGCCGCGGTGGCGCTCTCGCGCCGCGGCTCAGGCCTCGCCGGTCGTACGCCGCGCCCCCCGCCACCCGTACAGCGCCGCCCCGGCGGCGAAGGCGACGGCGGCGACCGCCCATGCCTCGCCCTCCGGGCCCGGCCGGGTCACCCAGCCCCACCAGGCCGCGCCGCCGGTCGCGTCCGAGGGGGCCGCGAGGTAGACCACGCCGGCGTAGAACGTCGGCGGCAGCCAGCTCAACCGGGCACCGACGAGGGCCGCGGCAGCCGCCGCCACGCCCACCAGGCCCAGGGTGTTGCGCACGGTGGCGGGCGCGCCGAACGCCTCCGCGTGCCCCGGCACCGCGAGGGCGAGCAGGGCCACGGCCAGCGCGGTCGGGGCCAGGAGGTGCGCGAGGCGGCGCGGCCACCAGGCGCGTACCGCCGTACGGTCCAGCTCGTCGCTCGGCGTGTACAGACTGGTGCCGATCACACCCGCCGCGAGCAGCGGGCCGAGGAGCACGACCGGCAGCCGGGCCGTGTGGTCGAGGTCCGGCAGCGACACCAGCCACCAGGCCGCCCAGGCGGCGACCGCCGCCGTGCCGAGCAGCGCGGCCAGCGCACCGGGCAGGCCGCGGGAGCGCAGATAGTGCCTCACGGGATCGGCACCTCGTCCGGGTGGCAGGTGTTCGCGGCCAGGAAGCGCGTCAGGTAATCGCGCTGCTCCGGCGGGGACTTGGCTTCCAGCCGGTCGATGTAGGGCTGGGCGCCGGTGGTGTCGGGTCCGTAGCCGTCCGGAGTCGGCGCCAGCCACTCGATCACGGCGAGGTTGATGTGGCTCGCCCGCTCGGCGTTCGGGCCCGTGCTGTCACCGGGCGCGCAGGAGTCCGAGAACAGCCAGTTCACGGCCGAGTTGACGTACTGGTCCGGGTGTGCGAGCCGGTCGCGTACCGCGTCCTGCCGGACGGAGGGCAGCGCGACGTCTCCTGGGTGGGCGGGTCCGCCCGGGCCGCTCACCCAGCGGACCGGGGCGCCGGCCACCCCCTTGAGGCGCGCGTTCAGCGGGGCGAGAGCCGCCGAGACCTCGGGCAGCAGCCCCTCGTCCACCGCCGTCAGGCACACCTGCGGCGTGCCGGTGTCGCAGACCTGCCGGGACAGGGCCGGGTCCGGGCGCCACGGGCCCTCGTCCGGCGGCAGCCGCAGGATCGCGGCGGCGGCGCCGACCGCGACCGCCAGCGGGACCAGGGCGAGTGCGCGGAGGCGGGCCGGGCGCAGCCCGTACGCGAGGAGCGCGGCGAGTGCGAGCCCCGCCGTCCACGCCATCGACACCGGGCCGAACCACCACACCGGCCGGTCCCAGAAGAACAGGTGCTCGCCGGCCGGGCCGAGCCAGCGCACGGAACCTTCCCGGTACGCGGCGAGGCCGAGGGCGACGTACCCGACGATCCCGAGGAGCGGGGCCGCCAGCCGCCACCGGACGGCCCGTCCGGCGAGATGGCCGAGCGCGCCGAGGGCGGCGACGGCGACCGCGTCGGCGGCGAGGAGTTCGAGGAAGGGGTGCCCTGCGGAGACGTACGGCCAGGTGGCGAGGAGGCAGACGGCGTCGGCGAACAGCACTCCGGCGCCCGGCCAGAGCGCCGACGGGGCCACCGCGACCAGGAGGCGGCGCAGCGGGGAACGGGGGACGGACTCCCACAGGCCGGTCGTCCCGCGCCGCCGGTCCCGGCCGCCCTGCCAGCAGCCCGCCGCGAGCGCGAGGGGTCCGCTGAGCAGACCGGCGGCGACGTGCAGAAGGTTCGTCGCGTCGGCCCAACGGCCCTGCCACTCGGGCGCCTTGCCGTACATCGTGACCAGGACGGTGAGGGCGACGGCGGCGCCGGTCCACGGCCCGAGGCCACGGCGCAGCTCGGTGCGGAGCGGGGAGACCCTCCGTGCGGGGGCCGGATCCTCCGTGCGGGGCGGGGTGAGGGTGGCGGTCATCGGAGCGGCTCCTTCGGGAGGGCCGGGGCGGTCGGAGCGAGGGTCGTGGCCGTCTCGGCGGCTTCCGCGTGCGAGCCGGCAGGGATGCGGGACCTGTTCATCGGAGCCGCTCCTTCACGCGCTGCCCGCCGCCGCCGGAGTTCCCGCCGCCTCCCGCGCCTCCGCCGCTCTCGCGGTGGGCGCGCAGGGCGGCCGTGTAGCCGCGCTCGATCGCGTGCGCCGTCGAGTCGCCGGGGTCGGCCGACGCGCCGCCGAGCGCGGCGAGGCCGGCGGTCGAGCCGCGGAAGGCGAGCCGTCCCGCCTCCATCAGGGCGACGTCGGTGCAGGCCGCGGCCACGTCCTCCACGAGGTGCGTGGAGACCACCACGGTCGTGTCCCCGCCGAGGTCCCGCAGCAGCTCGCGGAAGTCGACCCGCTGCTCCGGATCGAGACCGGCCGTCGGCTCGTCGAGCAGCAGCAGCTCCGGTTCGTTCACGAGGGCCTGGGCGATGCCCGCCCGCCGGACCATGCCGCCCGAGAGCGTCTTCATCCGTGTGTCGATCCGGTCGGCGAGCCCGACCCGCTCGACGGCCCGCTCCACGGCCGCCGGGGCCCGGCCCCCGGGCACCTCCTTCAGCCAGGCCACGTACGCGACGAACTCACGGACCGTGAACGCCGGGTAGTAGCCGAACTCCTGCGGCAGATAGCCGAGTCGGCGCCGGATCGCGGTGCGCTCGCGAGGGTTCGCGACGTCGCGGCCGAGCAGTTCCACCCGCCCGGAGGCGGGCGCGGCGACGGTCGCCAGGACCCGGATGAGCGAGGTCTTCCCGGCGCCGTTCGGGCCGAGGAGTCCGTGGACGCCGGGGGAGAGGGACAGGTCGAGCGCATCGAGGGCGACGGTGCGACGGTGCCGGACGGTCAGTCCGGTCACCGCGACCGTGGCGGGCTGGTTCACCGGGTCTCCAAGTGGTCGAAGGAACGGCGCCGCAGCACGAGGAGAGCCGCGCACGCCAATGCCGCGGCGGCCCAACTTCCTTGTGCGGCGGGGCCGGAGAAGTAGCGGGTGAGGGCGGCGCCGCCCGATTCGGCCCCCGGCTGCCCGAGGAGCGGGCCGGTCACGGCGAGCAGCCACCCGGCGGCGAGGGTCGCGGCCGCCGTCCGGCAGCCGACGAAGGAACCGAGCGCGAGGGTCGCCAGGGTCAGCGCGAGCCCCGGCAGCAGCCAGGCGGCCGCCCCCGGGAACCCGGCCACCGGCGGCAGCAGCGCCCCGCCGGCGGTCAGGAGCGGCACGCAGACGGCGAGCACGGCGGCGGTACGGGTGAGCAGGAGCCGCAGCCCGCCGGAGGGGGTGGCGGCGGTGATCTCGTACAAGGGGTCGGCATGGCGTCCGTACGAGACGGCGACCCCGCCGAGCGGGAGGAGCGGGGAGACGGCCAGCAGCCAGCTCCGCGCGCCCTGGAACCCGGCGCCGTAGGCCAGGGCGAAGGCTCCGCCCAGGACGAGCGCCACCGCCACGACCCACGAACCGCGCAGCGCCGGCCCGGCCGCCCACCAGAGCCGCGCCCACCGCCCGAGAGGGCTCGCGGCGACGGGGACGGGAACGGGGACGGGGGCAGGCTGGTGCCCCACGGCGGTCAGGAGCTCCGCCCGTACGGCGGCCAGGGCGGGGCCCGCCGCTCCGGCGCGCACGGCGGCCGAGACGCGCCCCGCGCAGGGGGAGCAGGACTCGACGTGCTTCTCCAGCGACCAGGCGTCCGTCTCGGGGGCCGAACCCTCCGCGTACCGGAGGGCCAGCACGTCGGTGACGTGCCAGTCGGCGTCGTGCCGGGGGGACGTCATGGGGGACGTCATGCGGTGCCTCCCAAGGGGTACGGGCCGGCGCCGAGGGCGGCGCGCAGTTCGCGGCGGGCGCGCAGGGCGCGGGTCTTGACGGTGCCCTCGGGTATGCCGAGCAGCCGGGCGGTCTCGCGGGTCGTCAGACCGTCGACGACGGTCGCCCGCAGGACCTCGGCGAGCTCGGGCGAGATCCGGTCGAGGGCGGCGCCCACCTCCCCGTACTCCAGGCCCGCGAGCACCCGCTCCTCGGCGGAGGGGGCGGGGGCCGCGGGCTCCGGCGGCGCGGCGGCGGCCCGTTCGGTGCGTTCGGCGCGGGCCCGGGCGCGCTGGGCGTCGACGAGCCGCCGGGCGGCGATCACCCAGAGCCAGCCGCCGGCCTCGCCCCGGCCCCGGTGGCCGCCGGCCGAGCGCCAGACCGTGACGAAGGTGTCCTGGAGGACCTCCCGCACGGTCTCCTCGTCCGGGCAGCGGCGGGCGAGCCGGGCGTGCAGCCAGCCCGCGTGCCGGTCGTAGAGGACGGCGAGCGCCTCGGTGTCCCCGCGGGCGACCGCGCGAAGCAGCGCCGCGTCGTCGTCCTCGTCCGCCCCTGTGGGGCCTCCCCCTGAGGGGCGCAACAGTCTCACGCCCTCTCTATCGCGTACGGACCCCGGTTCGGTTCACGGACGGGGCCGGCGCGTCAGGGAGCCGTCGGCGGGCCGCCCTCCGGGAGGGCGGCGAAGACGCGCTGGAGGGCGGGCGGGCGTTCGCCGTCGGCCGCGACGACGAGGCGGTGGCGGTAGGTGATGAAGTACTGGAACCCGTCGGGGATCGGGCTGCCGGTGGGCCGGCTCGGGACGCCCGCGTACGCCGGGTCCTCCAGGGCGGCCCGCAGCTCGGCGACCTCGGCGGGCGTTTGCTGCCCGGTCCTGGGCGGTTTCGTGCCGGAGCGGCTGGTCCAGCTGCCGTCGTAGTGGACGACGAGCTGGTTGCGGACCCCGGCGAGGCCGCCGTTGACGACGACCTCGACGAGGACCTCGCCGGGCCGGGGCTCCTCGTGGGGCGCGGTCGCACCCGTGCTCGGGTCGGCGGTACGGGGCGGCTCAGGTGTACGGGTCGGCTCGGCGGTACGGGGCGGCTCAGAGGTACGGGTCGCCTCGGCCGTACCACTCGGCGCCGGTGTCTCCACGGTCTCCGGGGGCGCGCTCGTGCCCGACGCCGGTCCGCCCGACGCCGGTCCGCCCGACGCCGGCCCGCCCGGCGCGGGCGGCGCCCCGGAGCCGCAGGCGCTCGCGCCGCCGGCCAGGACCGCCGCCAGCAGCAGAGCCCCGCACCACTTCGCCCGTACGCCTCGGCCTCGCACCATGGATCGAGCATGCCCCGTACGGGGTGCTCCGCGCAGCCGGACGGTCAGGTTCCCGACCGGACGATTCCGGTGAGGGGCCCGCGGTAGCGCCAGTCGAGGGAGTCGTACAGCGCGAGGCCGTCCGTGGTCGCGGCGAGGACACCGGTCTCGGCGCCGGCCTGGGCGGCGGCGGCCTCCAGGGTGCGCATCACGTTCGCGCCGAGGCCGCGCCGCCGGTGTGCGGCGTCCGTCTCGATCTGGTCGGCGACGGCGGTGGAGCCGGTCGGGGCGATCTGGCCGCGCGCGGCGAGGGTGCCGTCCGGGGCGAGGACACGGACCCGGATGACCCCGTCCCGGACCTCGACGGTCCGGGCGTACCCCTCGGGCGGCGCGGGGCGGGCGCCCGGGTCCAGCGGCTTGACCATCATGAAGCCCGGGTCGTCGGGGACGGTCCAGTCCTCGGTGATCCACGGCGCCACCTCCTCGGGCGTCGCCATCACCTTGAGCCAGCTGAACGGCTCGGTGAGCCGCGCGCAGAGCGCGCCGACGGAGGCCGCGTCGGGGGCGGGCAGCACATGGCGGACGACGTGCCGCGGCAGGCCCACCTCGATCCGGTAGCCCCAGGGCTCGACGACGGCGGGCGGGGTCTCCCGGGAGACGGTCCAGCCGGCCACCCAAGCCGACGTAATGGCTGCGATATCCATGCGGTCATTACATCGGCAGGTAGTGCGGGCGCGGAAGGGTGATCGCTCAGAGCGAACTACCGCCGGGGAACATTCCTGGGCTCACGTGCATTGAGTCCGTACAGCTCAACTTGACTGCCGAAGGGGAGATCATGGCTTCTGCGACCACGGCGTCCGCGCCGCTCACTCTGCCTGTGCTGCCGCTCGACGACGAGGTCGTGCTGCCCGGAATGGTGGTACCGCTGGACCTGTCCGACAACGACGTACGAGCCGCCGTCGAGGCCGCCCAGGCGGCCGCCCGGCCGGGCGGCGGCAAGCCTCGGGTGCTGCTCGTCCCCCGTGTCGAGGGGACCTACGCCGGGACCGGCGTCCTCGGCGTCGTCGAGCAGGTGGGACGCCTGTCCGACGGCGACCCCGGCGCCCTGATCCGCGGCCTCGGCCGCGTCCGCATCGGCGCCGGTACGACCGGCCCCGGCGGCGCCCTCTGGGTCGAGGGCACCACGGTCGAGGAGACCCTGCCCGAGCCGCTGCCCGGCTCCGTGACCGAGCTGGTCAGGGAGTACAAGGCGCTGGCCACCAGCTGGCTCAAGAAGCGCGGCGCGTGGCAGGTCGTCGACCGCGTCCAGCAGATCGACGGCGTCGGCGCCCTCGCCGACAACTCCGGCTACTCGCCCTTCCTCACCGTCGAGCAGAAGGTCGAGCTCCTGGAGACCGCCGACCCGGTCGCCCGTCTCAAGCTCGCCACCGCCCAGCTCCGCGAGCACCTCGCCGAGCAGGACGTCGCCGAGACCATCGCCAAGGACGTCCAGGAGGGCGTCGACAAGCAGCAGCGCGAGTTCCTCCTCCGCCGCCAGCTCGAAGCCGTCCGCAAGGAGCTCCGCGAGCTCGGCGACGGAGCCGACTCGCCGGCCGACGAGTCCGACGACTACCGCGCCCGCGTCGAGGCCGCCGACCTGCCCGAGAAGGTCCGCGAGGCGGCCCTCAAGGAGGTCGACAAGCTGGAGCGGTCCAGTGACCAGTCCCCCGAGGGCTCCTGGATCCGCACCTGGCTCGACACCGTCCTCGAACTGCCCTGGAGCGAGCGCACCGAGGACCAGTACGACATCACCGGCGCCCAGGCGGTCCTCGACGCCGAGCACGCGGGCCTGGAGGACGTGAAGGAGCGCATCACCGAGTACCTCGCCGTGCGCAAGCGGCGAGCCGAGCGCGGCCTCGGTGTCGTCGGCGGCCGCCGCGGCGGAGCCGTCCTCGCCCTCGTCGGCCCGCCCGGCGTCGGCAAGACCTCGCTCGGCGAGTCCGTCGCCCACGCCATGGGCCGGAAGTTCGTCCGCGTCGCCCTCGGCGGCGTGCGCGACGAGGCCGAGATCCGCGGCCACCGGCGGACCTACGTCGGCGCCCTGCCCGGCCGGATCGTCCGCGCGATCAAGGAGGCCGGGTCCATGAACCCGGTGGTCCTCCTCGACGAGATCGACAAGGTCGGCTCCGACTTCCGGGGCGACCCGGCGGCAGCCCTCCTCGAAGTGCTCGACCCCGCGCAGAACCACACCTTCCGCGATCACTACCTGGAGGTCGAACTCGACCTCTCCGACGTCGTCTTCCTCGCCACCGCCAACGTCCTGGAAGCCATCCCGGAGGCCCTGCTCGACCGCATGGAGCTGGTCAGGCTCGACGGGTACACCGAGGACGAGAAGGTCGTCATCGCCCGTGACCACCTGCTCCCGCGCCAGCTGGAGCGGGCCGGCCTGGAGCCGGGCGAGGTCGTCCTGGAGGACGCCTCCCTGCGCAAGCTCGCCGGGGAGTACACCCGGGAGGCCGGCGTCCGCACCCTGGAGCGGGCGATCGCGCGGCTGCTCCGGAAGGTCACGGCCCAGCACGAACTGGGCGACCGCGAGCTGCCGTTCACCGTCACCCCGGAGGACCTGCGGGACCTGATCGGCCGGCCGCACCACGTGCCGGAGTCGGCGCAGGACCCGGCGGAGCGCCGCACGGCGGTGCCGGGCGTCGCCACCGGACTCGCGGTGACCGGCGCGGGCGGTGACGTCCTCTTCGTGGAGGCGTCCCTCGCCGACCCGGAGACCGGCGCCGCCGGGCTGACCCTCACCGGTCAGCTGGGCGACGTGATGAAGGAGTCCGCGCAGATCGCGCTCTCCTTCCTCCGCTCGCACGGCGCGGAGCTGGAGCTGCCCGTCACCGGCCTCAAGGACCGGGGCGTGCACATCCACTTCCCGGCGGGCGCGGTCCCCAAGGACGGGCCGAGCGCCGGCGTCACGATGACGACCGCACTCGCCTCGCTCCTGAGCGGCCGGCAGGTCCGTACGGACGTGGCCATGACCGGCGAGGTCTCCCTCACCGGCCGGGTCCTCCCGATCGGCGGCGTGAAGCAGAAGCTGCTCGCGGCGCACCGGGCGGGCATCACGACGGTCGTGATCCCCAAGCGGAACGAGGCCGATCTGGACGACGTCCCCGCCGAGATCCTGGAGAAGCTGGAGGTCCACCCGGTGACCGACGTCCGGCAGGTCCTGGAGATCGCGCTGGCGCCGGCGGAGGTACCGGTGAGCATCGCCGCGTGACTCCCGAGCGGTGAGCGGGGTGCCCTCGTCGAGGGCACCCCGCTCCGGCGTGCGTGGATGTCGGTATCCGGATGTCAGCGAAGGCTGGCATCCTCGTACGCATGAACGAAGACGCCTTCTGGGCTCTCATCGACGAGTTGAGCCGCCGCCCGGGTGACCGGGACGAGCGGCTGGAGTGGCTGCGGGCGGAGCTGGTGCGACGCCCGGAGACCGAGAGCGTGGCGTTCCAGGTGCGGCTGGAGAGGGCGGTAGAGAGGGCCGACACCCGCGCGGTGTGGGCGGCGGCGAACAGGATCGAGAGCGGCGTCACGGACGACGGCTTCCACTACTTCACGCTCTGGCTGGTCGGCCAGGGTCGCAAGATGTACGAGTCGGTCCTCGCCGATCCCGACGCCCTGGCCGACCTGCCGGGGATCCGGGCCCTGGTGGGCCGCCACCGCAACGAGTGGCACGAAGACGAGTGGCCCGAGTGGGAGGAACTGGACTACGTCGCCCAGGACGCCTACGACGAGCTGACCGGCCAGGAGGACGACGAGGGCGAGGAGTTCCTCGACGCCGTGGAGGAGGCGGAGGAGGAGCTCGCGGAGGAGGGGGAAGAGGACGAGGAACCGCGGGGCGCCCGGCCGGAGGGGATGGCCCTGCCCCGGCTCACCGCCCTCTTCCCGCTCGGTACCTCCGGCTCCTAAGGCCTGTCCGGCGAATCAAGGTCGGACAGGCCCTGGGGCCGAGCGGCATGTGCCGGTCGGCCCAAGAGGCGGAGGAGTCTAAGAGGCGGAGGAGTTCCGGCGGCGGCCCAGGAGCAGGGTGCCCGCCGCGAAGGCGGCGAGGGCGCCCGCGCCCGCGAGGGCCAGGGGGAGCGGCGAGGAGGGGGTTCCGACGGTCTCGGCGGAGAGCGCCGGGGCCTGCTCGTCGCCGCCGTGGCCGGCGTGGCTGACGGTGGAGAGGTCGGAGCCCGCCGCGATCTTCGCCTCGGTGGGCGCCTGCGCAGTCAGGGGGGCCGGCGCCACCGCCGCACCGCCGAAGGTGACGTCCGAGCAGCTGTAGAAGGCCTCGGGGCTGTCGCTGCGCTGCCACACCTTGTAGACGATGTGGCGGCCGGTGCGGGCCGGCAGGGTGCCGGTGAAGTTGTAGTAGCCGTCCGTGGCCGTGCGGGTGGTGTTGTGGACGGCGACCGGGGTCGCGTCCAGGTCCGACCACTTCAGGGGCTGCGTCGGGTCGAAGCCCGCCTTGGTGATGTAGACCGTCATCGTGCCCGAGTGGGCCGCCGTCACCCGGACCTTGAAGTCGAAGGAACCCGCCGCGACCGCCGTCGCCGGCCAGTCCGTACGCGCCCAGTCGAGCGCCCGGTACTTGGCGCGGTTCGCCGAGCAGAGCTTGCCGTCCGGGATGAGGGCCTGGTGCTGCCCGTCGGCGTTGGCGATGTTGACCTCGTTCCAGTCGTAGAGCGGCTGGGTGCCGGAGTCGGCGACGAGGTCCTTGCACACCTGCGACTTGGGCGTCTCGGGGCCTTCGGCGTAACAGGCCGCCACCCGGCTCACGGGGTTGAAGACGGCGCCGTGGGCACCGGCCGTGGCGGGGGTGAGGCCGACGAGCGCGGCGGCGGACAGGGCCGCGGCGGCGCCGGCGGACGTGCGGCGGTACGAGGGCATGCGGGGGCTCTCTCTCGTGCGTGGGGGAGTACGGGACGAGCAACGCGCGCTGGTTGCACGGAAGTTGAATTCCGTGCGACCGCCATAGAGCCTCGCATTGGTCCATACCAATGGGCAAGGGGGTGGGTGCAAAAAGCCGCGGCGGCCCCCCGGGGTGCCGCACACCCGGGGAGCCGCCGCGCAGGGGAAGAAGGGGGATCAGCCGTTGGCGAGCGCCTGGACGCGCGAGAGGTCGCCGTTGAAGTGGTTGTGGTCGCCGACCGTCGGGCCTGAGGACGTGTACTGCCACATCGTGTAGTACAGCCACCCGGCGGGGAGTTCGCCGACCTCGGAGGCGTACCGCGCGATCCACAGCGGATTGGTGGAGGCGAAGCCCCCGTAGTTGCCGGTGCACTGCTTCCACCAGCTCGTCGCCGTGTAGATGACGGGGTCCCGCCCGGTCCGGTACTTGTACCGGTTCACGAAGTCGCGGATCCAGGTGACCATCCCGGACTGGGTCTTGCCGTAGCAGGTCGCGCCGTACGGGTTCCACTCGATGTCGAGGGCGCCGGGCAGGGTCTTGCCGTCCTTCGACCAGCCGCCGCCGTTGTTGACGAAGTAGTCGGCCTGGGCGGCGCCGGTCGTCGTGTCCGGGGTGGCGAAGTGGTACGTCCCCCGGATCATGCCGACGTTGTACGAGCCGTTGTACTGCTGCGCGAAGTAGGTGTTCTTGTAGTACGTGCCTTCCGTCGCCTTGACGTAGGCCCACCTGACCCCGCTGTTCCACAGGGTGGACCAGGCGACGTTCCCCTGGTGGCTGGAGACGTCCACGCCTTCCGTCTGGGCGGCGAGGGTCGAGACGCCGCCGGGGGCGCCGTCGCGGCCGTCGTGCTTCAGGACGCCCATGCCCATGGAGGCGGAGCCGCGGGCGGGCACCTGCCGGGTGCCGGGATCCTGGGCGGCGCCGGCGGAGCCGGCGAGGGGGAGGAGGAGGGCCAGGGCCGCGAGGGCGGCACCGGCGAGGGTCGTTCCGGATCTGTGCACACGCATGCGTGCCTCCGAAAGGCGGTGGGGGACCGATGTCGACACATCCTGGTGTGGACATGTCACTGAGTCGAGGGAGACGCTACGCACGTAGACCCGTCCGGCGGAAGGGGGCCCGGATACCGCCGTTGGTCTACTCCTGCGAAATACTGAGGGAGCTGCGGCGATCGCCGTGACGGGAAGAAACTTTCAGCGGCAGGAAATCCGCCGGGAAGCCGTTGGAGAACGTGTGGGAGGTGCTGACGTGCACGGAAGCGGTACGGGAAGTGACGGCCGTGCCGTCGCGCCCGCCGGGGTCGATCCGGAGTTCCTCGCTCTCGAACGGGAGCTGGCGGTCTTCCTGCGCCGTGCTCGCGCCCAGTCCGGTGAGATGGCCCGCGAGGTCCACCCCGAACTGGAGCCCGCCGCCTACGGACTCTTCGTCCGGCTCGACGACGCCGGCCCCCAGCGGGCCACCGAACTCGCCGCGTACTTCGGCGTCGGCAAGGCGACCATGAGCCGTCAGCTGCGCGCGCTCGAGATGCTCGGGCTCGTCGTCCGCGACCCCGACCCCGCCGACGGGCGCGCCTCGCTGGTCCGTCTCACGGAGGAGGGCCGGGACCGCTTCCGGCACGTCCGGGACGCGCGGCGCGAGCGGTACGTCCGCAAGCTCGTCGACTGGGACCGCGCCGAGGTCGCCGAACTGGCGCGACTGCTCCACCACTTCAACGTCCGCTCCGAGGGCTGACGCGGGTCCCGGAGCTCACAGCTCCGCGTACACGGCCGTCGCGTCGTCGTGGAGCTTCCAGCGCCGCACCCCGCCGGCTTCCGCGTCCGCCGTCTCCAGTGCCCGCACCCGCCGGAGCAGACCCGACGGGCCCTCCTCGCGCAGGACGCCGAAGCACTCCGCCCAGCCGCCCGCGCCGAACAGCTCCACCCAGCGGCTCGCCCCGTCCGTGAGCGCCGCCAGGGCCCGTACCTCCGCGCGCGGAGTCGTCCCCGTCACCGCCCGCTCGGCGACCGACGGGTCGGCCGCCGCGGTGAAGAAGCCGCCCTCCCGGTTCCGCAGCCGGTCCGTCGCCTCCAGGGAGCGCAGGATCTCCTCCGGGACCCGGTCGAGCCGGTCGTCGAGCACCGCCGAGACCGTCCCGTCCGGCGCCTCCAGGAGGAGGGCGGAGTCGGAGAGGACGAGATGCTCGACCGAGGCCCCGTCCCAGCGGGCCAGCGCCACCGTGGCCTGAGGCGTACGCACGTGAGAAAGGTCACAGGTGCCTCGGTGGGCGTCCGCAGTGCGCCGGATTGCCAGGGACAGGATCGCGGACAGGGTCATGTCCGGCCGAGAAGCGGACAGTTCGGTCAAAGCCCCACCGAGGCGAGCGGTGAACCAGGGCACGCCGTGCACGCAACCGTCATCACCGGCAGGTGGTGTGACGCCGTCGAGGGCGACGACCGTCCCCCCGTGGCCCGAGGCGGGCAGAGCTGCGGCTGCCCAGTCCTCGTTGGGGCGTTCGGGGCTGCCGGGGAGGGTGGCGACGTCGCTGCGCATGAGGTCCAGTGTGCCCGCCCCGCCACACTCCTTCACGGCACCTCCAAACGGCCGGAAAAGGCCTGTACCAACCCGCCGGGGGCGCCGCGCGAGGCGGAATCGGGAACTCCGCCGAGCTGCGGGCGGGCATCCTGCCAAAGCCCGCGCGGAAGATCCAACCGGGGGTCAAGAGAGGCCTGTGACCCCCACCCCGGGGAGTTGTTCGCCAACTGATGAGTGTTGTTCACTCGTTCGGGTGGCGGAGCGGCCGATGCGCGCCCCCTTCCCAGAAGCGCTGGAATGGTCGGAAGCCGTACCAGGGGTGGGGGCGCTCCACGTGACCGGTCGTCACCTCTGCTTTGTGGGCGGACGAGTCAAGAATGCGAGCACCGGTGGAGAAGAAGCGGCCTCGGAGCAAGAACGGCGCGCGGAGCCAGACCCCCGGTGTACCGCCGACCCCGGTCGGCACCGTCGCGGTGCCCGGCGGCGGTCGGCCCTCGGAGCCCGCCGCGACGCTTCCCCCGGCCGGCCGTTCCCAGCGCGTCCGCAACCGCCTGGTCGCCGGCGTCGCCCTCGTGGGCGTGACCGTCCTCGTCGCCGGCGCCCCCGCGGTCCTCGCCGCCTCCACCGACCTGACCGACTCCCAGCGCCTGGTCACCCTCGCCGAGCTCGACCGGCAGGCCGTCACCCTCGCGCACTCCCTCGCCGACGAGCGCGACGAGGTCGTCGCGTACATCGCCGCGGGCCGTGACGCGCAGACCGGCGCCGCCAAGGACAAGCGGCAGATCACCGACACCCGCTCCACCCGTGTCGACCGCCAGATCGACGAGATCCGGCCCGCCGCCGCCACCGAACTCCGCCGTGACCTCGCCGGCGTCCCCTCCATCCGCCGCACCGCCCTCACCGGCGAGGGCACGGCCCTGGAGGCCCACAAGGCGTACTCGGACGTCATCACCAAACTCCAGGCCCTCTCCGACGAACTCGCCGAGAGGACCCCGCCCCGCGCCGCCGACACCGCGCTCACCGAGGCCACCCGCGCCCCCGCAGCCCTCGGCCGCGCCGTCGAACAGGCCTCCGCCACCCGCGGCCTGCTCCTCGCCGCGCTCGCCGTGCCGCAGCCCGAGCCCACCGGGGACGTCCACTACGACCCCGACACCGGCACCTACGTCCCCGACGTGCCCAAGGGCGCCGACGAGGCCCGGCAGGCCCGCGACACCCTCACCGCCGCCGCCCAACAGGCCCGCGTCCGCGAACTCGCCGCCCTCGGCGACTTCGACCAGGCCGCCGGCGCCACCGCCCGCGACGCGATCGCCGCGACCGTCACGGGACCCGACGTCAAGAGCGCCGAACGCTCCCTCGCCGGCCTCACCGACCAGCCCCGGCTGACCGAGTCCGAGCGCGCGACCGACCCGGCCGCCCTGGATGCCGCGCTGTCCGCCCGTATCGAGCAGATGCGCGGCGTCGAGTCACGGCTCGCCGCCGAGCGGGTCGAGCGGCTGGCCGCCCTCCGGGACGACGACGTCACCGCCCTCGAACTGCGCATCGCCTTCCTCGGCGGCTGCCTCCTCGTCGCGATCGGCATCTCCACCTACGTCGCCCGCACCCTCACCCGGCCGCTCGCCGTGCTCCGCATCGGCGCCGCCCGGCTCGCCGCCGCACCCGGGCCGCACGCCGAGGAGCCGATCCGCTTCACCGGCCGCAACGACGAGTTCGCCCAGGTCGTCCGCTCCCTCAACACCCTCCACGGCAAGCTCTCCGGCCTTGCCGCGCGCAGCGAGCGGCTCAGCGGCGAGCACGCCGAACTCGCCGCCGCCAAGGAGACCCTCGGCGCGGAGATCGCCGCCCAGCGCGCCGATCTCCAGGGCCGGGTCGCTCTCCTCACCGCCGACCTGGAACGCCTCAAGGGCACCGTCCACCACACCTTCGTCAACCTCTCGCTGCGCAGCCTCGGGCTCGTCGAGCGGCAGCTCAGCGTCATCGAGAAGCTGGAGGAGCGCGAGCAGGACCCGGACCGCCTGGCGACGCTCTTCAAGCTCGACCACCTGGCGACCGTCATGCGCCGCCACAGCGAGAACCTCCTCGTCCTCGCCGGCCACGAGCACGTCCACGGTCACGCCGGGCCCGTCCCGCTCGTCGACGTGCTGCGCGCCGCCGTCAGCGAGATCGAGCGGTACGAGCGGGTCACCATCCAGTCCCTGCCGCCGCACGCCCAGATCGCCGGCTTCGCCGCCGACGACCTGAGCCACCTGATCGCCGAGCTCCTGGAGAACGCCACGTCGTTCTCGCCGCCCGACGCCGAGGTCCAGCTCTCCGGCTGGCTCCTGGAGACCGGCGAGGTCATGCTCTCCGTCCAGGACGCGGGCATCGGCATGACCGACTCCCGGCTCACCGAGCTCAACGCCCGCCTCGCCGAGGCCGACCCGGACGCCTTCGAGGGCGAGGGGCTCGGCATGCGGGTGACCGCCCTGCTCGCCGCCCGCCACGGCGTCCGCGTCCAGCTGCGCGAGCAGAAGCCCGGCGGCATCGCGGCCGTCGTGGTCCTTCCGCTGCCCCTGCTGCCCAAGGCCCCGCCGACCGTGGTGTCGCAGCCGGTACGGGTCGCGGGCTCGGCCCCCGCGCTGCACCTGCCCGGCTCGGCGGCGGAGGCCAACTCCAACACCCTGCCGTCCCGGAACCGCGACCCGCTGGTGGAGGCCGCGGAGCGCGCGTTCCGCGCGGCCGAGGAGACGGTCACGACGGACGCCGGGGCGCCGGCGGGGGCGTACGAGCCCGCGCCTGCGGAGGCGTACGAGCCTGCGGAGGCGTACGAGGCGTCGGAGGCGTACGAGCCCACGGAGGCGTACGGGCCCACGGAGGCGTACGAGGCGTCGGAGGCGTACGAGCCCACGGAGGCGTACGAGGTGTCGGAGGCCTACGGGCCCACGGAGACCTACGAGCCGGCCGAGGCGCACGAGCCCGCAGAGGTGTACGCGCAGGCCGAGCCCTACGAGCCGGCCGAGGCCTACGAGCCCGCCGGGTTCGTGGAGTCCGTGTCCGAGACCACGCTCCAGGTCCGGCTGCCCGACCCGCAGCCCGAGCCGGACGCCCACGAGCGCGCCGCCGACGGGGATGCCTTCGCCGCCGGTCACGCCGAGCCCCCGGCCCCGTCGGCTCCCGAACAGACCCCCGTACCGACCCCTGATCCGACCCCTGAACCGGCCGCCGGGTCCGCCCCCGAGCCGGGCGCCGACCAGCCGGTCCCCGGCCCCCGCACCGCCCAGTGGGAGCGGGTCACCGACAAGGGTCTCCCCAAGCGCACCCCGCAGGTCGTCCGCCAGCCCGGCGCCGCCACCACCCCCCGTAAGGGGGGCGTGGACGCCGAGGCCCTGCGCCGCCGGCTCGGCGGGTTCCACCAGGGCGCCAAGGCCGGACGCCGGGACGTGGAGGCGGAGATGGAGAAGGACACGGACACGGGGCGGATAGACGCCGTAGGGCCTGCACGTACAGCGGAGATGACGGGGGACACAGTCGAGGAGGCACGCAGTTGACTGCGACGGGAACGTTCGGACTGAGCACGGAGGCCCGCAACCTGCAATGGCTGCTGGGCAATCTCGTGGAGGAGGTACCGGGAGTCCGCTCGGTCACCGTCGTCTCCTCCGACGGGCTGATGCTGCTCTCGTCCGACCCGGCCACCCAGCAGGCGGCCACGACGGCCGACGCCGACGCCGGCCGTTCCGGCGGCCCGCGCGGCTCCACCGCCGATCTGGCGACCATCGTCTCGGGCATCGGCAGCCTCACCATCGGCGCGGCCCGGCTGATGGACGGCGGCGGCGTCAAGCAGACCATGGTGGCGATGGAGGACGGCAGCGTCTTCGTCATGTCGATCAGCGACGGCTCGCTGCTCGGCGTGCACGCCACCCCCGACTGCGACATGAGCGTCGTGGCGTACCACATGGCGCTCTTCGTGGGCCGCGCCGGACACGTACTCACCCCCGAAGTCCGCAGTGAGCTGCGTAAATCGATGGAGAGCACCCAGTGATGGAGAGCACCCAGTGACGTCTGCGTCGGCGGCCTTTCACGCCCACAAACTGCCGGTACGCGGGGACGGGCGGCGCCCCTCGCGCGTACGCCCGTACTCGCTGACCGGCGGCCGGACCCGCTTCGGTCACGTCCTGCTCGTCGAGACCTTCGTGGCCGCGCTCGAAGCGGCCCCCGCGCGCAAGGTCCTGACGGACGGCGGGCCCGGCGCCCGCGGACTGATGCCGGAGATGCGGGCCATCGTCGAGATCTGCCGTCGGATGCGGACGGTCGCGGAGATCTCGGCACTCCTGAAGATGCCGTTGGGAGTCGTCCGGGTGCTGCTCAGTGACCTGGCCGACCAGGGAAAGATCCGTGTGTACGGGACCGGTCACGGCACCGGCCAGCCCGACCGCGCGCTCCTCGAAAGGGTGCTGAGTGGACTCCGTCGTCTCTGACGCCACCGCCGTCTCCGAATCACCGGTGGATGCTCCGGCGGCCGCCGGCATCCCCGCCCAGCCGCGGTCCGGGGGTCCCCTGCCCGATACCGAGGACGGCGCCCAGGACTGGCAGCTCGACCACACCCGGGCCCCGATCGCGACGAAGATCGTCGTCGCGGGCGGCTTCGGCGTCGGCAAGACCACCTTCGTCCGCGCGGTCTCGGAGATCACCCCGCTCCAGACCGAGGCGCTGATGACCCGGGCGAGCGAGGACACCGACGACCTCACGTCCACGCCGGACAAGCTCACCACCACGGTGGCGATGGACTTCGGCCGGATCACCCTCGACAACGACCTCGTGCTGTACGTCTTCGGTACGCCGGGACAGCAGCGCTTCTGGTTCATGTGGGACGACCTGGTGCGCGGCGCGATCGGGGCGGTCGTGCTCGCCGACACGCGCCGGCTGACCGACTGCTTCCCCGCCCTGGACTACTTCGAGAGCTGCGGCCTGCCGTACATCGTGGCCGTCAACCACTTCGAGGGCACCGAGCGCTTCGAGCCGGAGGACGTCAGGGAGGCCCTGACGGTCTCCCCGGACGTGCCGGTGGTGATCATGGACGCGCGCAAGCGCTACAGCGTCGTCGAGACCCTGCTCTCCATGGTCGCGCACGCGCTCGAAGCCACCCCCGAATAGTTCACGCGTGCAGCTCACGCGAGTAATTCGTGCGTGCGGTTCGCGCGAGTAGTTCTCACGAGAAGTCCTCACAGTCGCCAGGAGCACCACCCATGCGGAAGATACTCATAGTCGGCGCCGGTCAGTCCGGTCTGCAGCTCGCCCTCGGACTGCAGACGCAGGGGTACGAGGTCACCCTCATGTCGAACCGGACGGCGGACGAGATCCGCGCCGGGCGCGTCATGTCCACGCAGTGCATGTTCGACACGGCGCTCCAGCACGAGCGGGACCTCGGTCTCAACTTCTGGGAGTCCCAGGCCCCCCGCATCGAGGGCGTCGGCGTGTCCGTCGCCGCCCCCGACGCGGGCCGCGCGATCGACTGGGTCGGCAGGCTCGACGGCTACGCCCAGTCCGTCGACCAGCGCGTGAAGATGGCCGGCTGGATGGAGACCTTCGCGCAGCGCGGCGGTCAGCTCGTCATACACGGCGCGGCCGTGGGCGACCTCGACTACTTCTCCCGCAACTACGACCTGGTGCTCGTCGCGGCGGGCAAGGGCGAGCTGGTCTCCATGTTCGGCCGGGACGCGTCCCGTTCGCCGTACGCGCAGCCGCAGCGCGCCCTGGCCGTCGCGTACGTCCACGGCCTCGGCCCGCGCCCCGAGCACCCCGACTTCGACGCGGTCCGCTGCAACCTCGTCCCGGGCGTCGGCGAGCTCTTCGTCATGCCGACCCTGACGACCGGCGGTCGCGCCGACATCCTCTTCTGGGAGGGTGTCCCCGGCGGCCCGCTCGACGTCTTCCAGGGCATCAAGGACCCCTCCGAGCACCTGGCGCTGACGCTGGAGCTGATGGAGAGGTTCACGCCCTGGGAGTACGCGCGGGCCACGAAGGTCGAGCTGACCGACGCGGGCGGCACCCTCGCCGGCCGATACGCGCCGACCGTCCGGAACCCGATCGGCCGGCTGCCCGGCGGCGGCCTCGTCCTCGGTGTCGCCGACGTCGTCGTCGCCAACGACCCGATCACGGGTCAGGGTTCCAACTCGGCGTCCAAGTGCGCCGCCGCGTACCTCGCGGCCATCGTCGAGAACGGCGACAAGCCCTTCGACGAGGCCTGGATGCAGGCCACGTTCGACCGCTACTGGGACACCGCGCAGCACGTCACCAAGTGGACGAACGCCATGCTGGGCGTCCCGCCGGAGCACGTCCTCCAGCTGATCGGCGCGGCGGGCGAACTCCCCCCGGTCGCCGACCGCTTCGCGAACGGCTTCAACGACCCGGCCGACTTCGACAACTTCTTCTTCGAGCCGGAGAAGACGTCCGCGTACCTGGCCGAGGTCGCGGGGAGCCAGGCAGGCGCCTGACGCCGAAAAGCGTTCGAGGTTCCGGCCAGGGCGTTCGATGATCGGGCCATGTCCCTCTCGAACACCCTGGCCCGCGTCGACGCCGACCCAGGGCCTGTCCGGCGGATCAGGGCCTGCGCGGCCTCGTCTCGTCCTTCCCGTACGACCTGACCCTCCGCCGCCGCCTGGTCGAGGTGTACCGGCTGTACGGTGACGCGGCGGAGGCGGGGCGCTGGATGTACCTCGAAGAGGACCGGGACGCCGACGAGACCGCCGCCTTCGAGAAGCGGTACGGGTCTCCCTGGCGGCGGATGAGGGCTCTCGCCTGGTGGGGGCCCGAGGCGCTGGCCGCCACCGCCGTGGCCGAGGAGAGGCTGGTGGCGGTGCGGTCCGCCTGCGCCGAGGAGCTGGGGCACCCGGTCTTCTTCCCGAGGCGTTCCACGTCACCACGGACCAACTGCGCGCCGTCTCCAATCTCACCCGTCACCGGATCATGTCCGTGCTCCGCTTCCAGCCCGCGACGATCACGCAGGTCGCCGAACGGGTGGGTCTCGCGAAGGGGAGTTCCAGCTACCACGTACGGCTGCTCGAACGGGCCGGCCTGGTGAAGGTGGTGCGCACGCGGAAGGTCCGCGGCGTCACCGAGCGGTACTACGCCATGGCCGCGCGTTCGATCGTGCTGCCGGATCCGGGCGAGGGCGGGCCGGACGTGCTGATGCGGCACGCGGTGGCCGACCTGGAGGCGTCGCCGGCGGATGGCGAGCGGCACGTGGGCATGGTCCATCTGCGGCTCACCGAGCAACAGTTCGCGGAGCTGGGGGCGCGGCTGGAGGCGCTGGCGAAGGAGTACCGGCAGCTGTCCGACCCGTCGTTGCCGGACGCGTCGCTCGTCTTCGCGTTGTTCCACCCCACGTCGGGCGAGCGGGCCGAGGAGGGCGCCAAGTGACCTCACCCGTAAGAAAGTTGCCGACCGGGTTCGGACGGCTGTGGACCGCGCAGACGGTGTCCTCGCTCGGCGACGGCGTCTCGCACGCCGCGCTGCCGCTGCTCGCGCTGACGCTGACGCGGGACCCGATGGCGCTCGCCGTCGTCACGGCCGCCGGAACGCTCCCGTGGCTGCTCTTCGGGGTGCTCGGCGGTGCGCTGGTCGACCGCTGGGACCGCCGGCGCACGATGTGGGTCACGGACGCGGCGCGTGCGGCGCTGCTCGCGATACCGGCGGCCGCGGCCGCGCTCGACATGCTGAGCATTCCCCTGCTCGCGGCCGTCGCCTTCCTGCTCGGCATCGGCGGACTCTTCTTCGACACGGCCGCCACGGCCTATCTGCCGGATCTGCTCGGCCGTGACGCGGCCCTCCTGGAGCGCGCCAACTCCCGCCTGCGTGGCGCCCAGACCGCCGCGTCCGGCTTCGCCGGGCCGCCTGCGGGCAGCGCCCTGCTCGCGCTCGGGCGGGCGGTTCCGCTGCTTGCCGACGCGCTGTCGTTCGCGCTCTCCGCACTGCTCGTGCGGTCGCTGCCCGCCACGCCCCGGCCCGTACCGCAGGCCCGTGAGTCGCTGCTGCGGCAGGCGCGGGCCGGTGCCTCGTACGTCTTCCGGAACAAGCTGCTGCTCGGACTCGCACTGCGTCCGGCGGTCGGGAACATCGCCTTCGTCGCCGTCGAGACCGTACTCGCCCTCTTCGCGCACGAACGCCTCGGCATCGGCGCCTTCGGCTTCGGCCTGCTCCTCACGGCGGAGGCCACCGGCGGTCTGCTCGGCGCCGCCATCGCCTCCTTCCTCGGCCGGCGACTCGGCACCGGCGCCGCGCTGACCTGCACGGCCGCGGCCGAGGGACTCGCCGTCCTGGGCCTCGCCGTCGCCCCGAACCCGTACGTCGCCGGCCTCGCGCTCGCCGTCTGCGGAGCGGGCATGGGCGCCACGATGGTGCTCGCCCCCTCCCTCCGGCAGACGATCGTCCCCGCCCACCTGATGGGCCGGGTCGCCTCCACCTCCCGCATGCTCGGCATGTGCGCCGCCCCGTTCGGCGCCTTCCTCGGTGGCTGGCTGGCCACCGCCTACGACGTACACACCCCGCTCTACGCCGCCGCCGGCCTGCTCCTCACCATGACCGCCGTCACCGCGACCATGACCAGCAACCGCCAGGTCGAGGCGGCGCTGCGTGCCGCCGCCCCGGCGGAAGGGCTGCCGGAGCCGGTTCAGGAGCGGTCGTAACCCTCGCCCGGGCACCCGTCCAGCGTGGCGCGCCCCCGAGACGCCGGCGGCCGGGGCGACCGGTCGACCGGGACGACCGCGCCTCCTAGGACGAGGACACCGACGACGAGGACACCGGCGACGAGTACGTGCCGGACGGCGAGCCGTGGACGGTCGGCGGGGTGCTCGCGGGCACCGGCCGGGCCGTGGGCGTCATGGCCTTCGTCGCCGTCGCCGTCGCCGCAGCCGCAGCCGCAGCCGCCGTCGCGGCCTCCGCCCGGCGCACCGCGAGGGGGGCAGGAGTCCGGCGACCGCGAAGAGGCCGCCGACGACGAACCAGCCGGGGGTGCCCCAGGTGATGCGGAGGGTGATCAGGAGCCCCGGTCCGAGCGCCTCGGAGAGGCCCGCTCCCAGACCGAAGGCGCCCAGGTACTGGCCGGTGGCATGGGGTGGGGCGAGGGCGAAGGACACCTCGACACCTCGAAGCCTCCTGCGGAGTGCCACAGTTCGCCGACCGTGTGGACCACCACAGCGGTCAGGAGCAGGGCGACGGCCGCCCATGCCGGGACCCCGGCGGAGAGCGAGACCAGACCGCACGAGGCCAGGAAGGCGGCTCCGGCGCGCCGGTAGGCACGGCCGCCGGCCCGGGGCGAGTCGATGCCACGGCTCGCCCGGACCTGGAGTCCGACGACGATGACGGTGTTGACGAGCATCGCGCCCGGCACCAGCCAGTGCGGGGCGGTCGTGGACCCGACCAGCCAGAGCGGGATGGCGACGGTGAGCACCTTGAACTGGATGGCCATGACGCCGTCGAGCGCGGTGACCACGAGGTACGGCCGGTCCCGCAGGGCGATCCAGCGGGGTCCTCCGGCGGCGGGCGCGGGGGCGACGGGCGGCAGGAGGAGCAGGACGGCCGCCGCGGCGGCGAACGCGAGCGCGTTGGTGCACGGCCTGGGTGAAGTACAGGACCCCGGCGGTCAGGAAGAGGCCGCTGTCGACGGTGTAGACGAAGTTCGAGGCGGCCAGGGTGCGTTGGGGTCCAGTGTCCGGCAGCAGCGCGGGCATGGCGGGGCGCCGAGTCCAGACGGAGGAATGTAAGGATCCTAATAGCTTTGCGCTTATTACGTGAGAGGGCAAGGGGTCGACAGGGAGTGGGAGTTCACGAGCGGTCGTACCCTTCGTCCTCTCCGTCCTTCGCCCCCGCCGGCAGCGTCGGCGGGGCGTACGTCTTCAGGGCCTCCCCGCCCGGATCGGGCCGGACGGCCCCGAGCAGCGGGTTCGCCGCGACGGGGGAGACCTTCACCTTCCCGCCGGGCCGCGGCGCCTGCACCACCAGGCCCTCGCCGAGATAGAGCGCCACATGGGTGGCGCCGGGGAAGTAGACCACCAGGTCGCCCGGGCGGAGCTCGGCCAGCGACACCCGCGGCAGCGTCGCCCACTGCTCCTGGCTCGTCCGCGGGATCTCCCGCCCCGCCGCCGCCCACGCCCGCTGGGTCAGCCCCGAGCAGTCGTACGAATCCGGGCCCTCGGCCCCCCACACGTACGGCTTGCCGATCTGCCCCACCGCGAAGCGCAGGGCCTCCGCGCCGGCTCCGGACGGGGTGCGGAGGCCGTCCAGGACGCCGGAGTCGAGGAGTTCGCGCTGGGCACCCGCGGTCTGGACGCGCTCCAGCTCGGTGAGCCGGGTGACCTGCTCGGGCGAGAGGGACGCGAGCAGTTTCTCGACCTCGCGCAGCTTCGCCGTCACCTCGTCACGCCGCTCGCGCTGCCCGGCGGCGAGGGACTGCTGCCGGTCGAGGGCCTTGCGGGACGCGCCCGCGAGCGCGTCGGCCTTCCGCTCGGCCCCTTCGAGCCGCGAGACGGTGCCGGCCCGGTCGCGGGCGGCGCGGGCCAGCAGTCGCCCCTGGTCCAGGGCCGACTGGGGGTCCTGCGCGAAGAGCACCTGGAGGTACGAGGAGAACTCGTTCCGGCCTTGGTACTGCTCCCTGGCGAGCCGCCCGGCCTCGGCCCGGCCCCGGGCGAGATCGGTCCGGGCGGCGCTGAGCCGCGCGGTGACCTTCTTGGTGTCGGCGGCCTGGAGCTTGAGCGCCTCCTCGGCTGCGTTGAACCGCTCGGTGGCCTCCTCGGCCTGCTGGTAGAGCGTCCGCAGCCGGGCGAGGAGCCCGGCGACGGAGTCGCCTCCGGGCGGCGGCATGGCGGCGGCGTCGTCGGCGGGGGTGACGGAGGGGTCGGGGAGGGCGGAGGAGGCAGAGGGATCGACTGGATCTGCTGGATCCGCTGGATCCACGGGATCCGTTCCGGCGGTCGGCTCCACTGGGCCCACTGGGCCCACCGGATCCACCGGATCCACCGGATCCACCGGATCCACCGGATCCACCGGATCCACCGGATCCACTCGGCCCGCCACCGGATCCGCCCCGGCCTCCGGATCCACCGGGCCGACCGGTTCGGCCGCCGGGTCCGCCCAGGCGATCGGGGCCTCCGCCGCCGGGTCCACGGGCGGGTCCGTCGGCCCCGCGCCCGCGGCCGGGACCACCCCCGTGAGGGCCGTCGCCGCGGCCAGCGCCCCCGTGCAGACCGTACGCAGCAGCCTTCGCGACACGTCACCACCTCCAGGGGGATGATGACGCGTCACTTCATCCGATTACCGTACGAATCGGTGCACGCTCGGCGTGGTCACTCGTTCGGCCCAGCGCCCTCTGGCCGCGCCCCGCCGCCCGCCCCGCCGCTCGTCCCGTCGCCCGCCCCGCCGCCCGGCTTGGACCACGGCCACTTCAGCTCGCGCCGCTCGCGGCCCTCGGGGGCGTACGCGTAGACCCAACCGCGCTGGAGCCCGAGCCGTTTCGTGTACCCCGCGGGCTCACGCCGGTACGTGTGCAGCATCGGCGGGCGTCCGTCATGGGCCGGGACCGGCACCTCGTACCACTTCGGCGGGTGGCCGGTCGGACCGACCAGGATCGGGAGGACCCGGCCGTCGAGGGGGCCGCCGCGGAAGGGCGTGTTCTCGCTTCTCACCCCTCCAGTCTCTCCCGGCTTCCCGGTTCACAGCAGGTGGGCCGCCTCGCCCACCACCGGGATCACCTTGCGGGCGAGCGCCGCCACCGGCCCGTCGGCCGTCTCCTGCGCGAGGAGACGGCCGACGACCGCCGCCGTCTCCTCGTCGCTCGCCGTGGTCGCCGCGAGGAGGGCGACGAGGTGGTCGACCAGCCACTCCCGCAGTTCGCGCACCGGGGGCCGCTTCTCCTCGTCGAGCCAGATGAGCGAGGCGGCCTCCACGGCCGCGATCCACGTCCGCACCAGCATGGAGAGCCGGGGACCCGGCCGCGCGACCCCGAGATGGACGAGGATCTGCTCGGCGGCGGCCCGCCGCACCTCGTCCACGATCGCCGTGGTCCGGGACGTCTCGGCGACGCTGCCGCCCCGCAGCAGGGCGCTGAACCCGGCGTCGTGCTCGTCGACGAAGGTCAGATAGCGGTCGAGGACCCGGCCGAGCCGTTCGGTGGGTGCCCCGACCGGCGGTTCGGTGAAGCAGCGGTTCAGGGCGTCGGCAGAGGAACGCAGGGCGGCCTCGTACAGCTGCTGCTTGCCGCCGGGGAAGTAGCGGTAGACGAGGGGCCGCGAGACGCCCGCCGCCTCGGCGACGTCGTCGAGCGAGACGTCCTCGGGCGTCCGGTGGGCGAAGAGCCCCAGGGCGGCGTCGAGGAGCTGCCCGCGCCGCTCTTCGACACTGAGCCTGCGGTACGCGGGTGTGGCGGCGCTCGTCATGCCCCGCAGCGTAGCCGGGCACCCGCCGGGCCGCCCCGCCCGTCGTGGGCGCCCGGCGGCGGGGCGGGGCGCGGTGGGCGCCCGGGGCGCGTCAGGCCAGGAGGCCCGAGGACTTCCACAGGCGGCGGCCCGCACCCCGCAGCACCCCGATGTCGTCGAGGAAGTCCGTCAGCCGCTTGGCGCCGGACTGCATGACCTCGCGGCGGTGCCCGCTCGCCCTCACCTGCGCGACGGCCTCCCGCCGGTCCAGGCCCACGGCGTCGTACACCCCGGGGTTCACGAAACAGGTGGAGAAGACGCGGGCCGCCTCGCCGCAGCTCAGGCGGGTGAACTCCTGCTCCCAGCGCGGAGCGGTCGCCATCTGGCGGCGCAGCTCCTCGCGGGCGTACCGGACGTGCCTGGCCTCCTCGACGACATGGATCCGGGTCACCCCGCGGACGAGCGTCTGCACCCGCTCGTCCGGGAAGGTCAGCCGCTGCATCCAGTCGAGGATCTCCTCGCCGAGCAGTGTGGAGGCGAAGGATCCGGGGGTCGTGGAGACGGTCTTCAGGACGCGCGCGAGGTTGTGGTAGAGCCGGGGGACCGGGTACGCGGGCGTGCCGCCCCGCTGGATCAGCCGGGCGAACATCATCGAGTGCCGGCACTCGTCGGCGATCTCGGTGAGCGCGTACCGGACGTGATGGCTGGTCAGGGACTTGTCGTAGATGTGCCGGACGAGCAGCTGCATCAGGATGATCTCGAACCAGACGCCGAGCGAGGCGAGCGAGGCCGCCTCGTGGCGGGAGAGCGCGATCCGCTGCTCCTCGGACATCCGCCGCCACAGCGGGGTGTCGTAGAGGGAGAGGAGCTCGGGCGGCCAGAACCACTTGCCGTCCTCGAAGGGGGCGTCCCAGTCGAGCTCGGTGTCCGGGTCGTAGGAATGCCTGCGGGAGGACTCCAGAAGCCGCTCGGCGACCTGCTCACGGTCGCGCAGCGGCCCCAGTGCGTCCCGGAGGAGGCTGAAGTCGGGCTCGGTGAAGGGGGTCATGGTGGGGGCACCTCGCTGTGCTCGCCGTCGCGTTACCAGGGGTCACCCTTATGAGACTGCCCGTCAGTAGCGCCGTCAATCCCCTGCGCGCGACTTGTTGACGACCCGTCTACCGCCGTGTGAACTGACCGGTGGAATCACCCGAAGGAATCGCAGGATCGAAGGCATCGCACCGCGGGAACGGCCATCCGACCCCCGAAGGAGACGTCAGTGTCGACGCGCGACCTCTACACCACGGCCCCGCCCACCCTCACCTGGCAGGTGCCCGCCACCGGCGCCGCCCGCTTCTCCTGGGAGTACGAGGAGGGCCGCGAACGCCTCCTCGCCCTCTACCAGAAGGGCAAGGACAAGCAGTGGGACGGCGCCACCCGCATCGACTGGGACATCGACGTCGACCCGTACGACCCCCTCGGCACCCCCGACGAGGTGCTCAACCTCTACGGCACGCGCCACTGGGCGAAGATGACCGAGAAGGACAAGGGCGACCTGCGCCGGCACTACGCCTCCTGGCAGTTCAGCCAGTTCCTCCACGGCGAGCAGGGCGCCATGATCTGCGCCGCCCGGATCGTCGAGTCCGTGCCCGACCTCGACGCCAAGTTCTACTCGGCCACCCAGACCATGGACGAGGCCCGGCACGCCGAGATCTACGGCCGCTTCCTCCACGAGAAGATCGGGATGCTCTACCCGATCAACGACAGCCTCAAGGGCGGCCTGCTCGACGACACCCTGAGCGACTCCCGCTGGGACATGCCCTACCTCGGCATGCAGGTCCTCATCGAAGGACTCGCCCTCGCCGCCTTCGGCATGATCCGCGACACCACCGACAAGCCGCTGCCCAAGCAGATCCTCGCGTACGTGATGCAGGACGAGGCCCGGCACGTGGCCTTCGGGCGGATGGCCCTGCGCGACTACTACGGCCAGCTGTCGGACGCGGAGCTCCGCGAGCGCGAGGAGTTCGTCATCGAGGGCTGCTATCTGATGCGGGACCGGCTGCGCGGCGTCGAGGTCCTGGAGAACTTCGGCATCCCGCGCAAGGAGGCGGAGGAGCTCAGCGAGCAGAGCGAGTTCCTGCACCTCTTCCGCAAGCTCCTCTTCAGCCGGATCGTCCCCTGTGTGAAGGACATCGGCCTCTGGGGCGAGCGTCTCCAGAAGGCCTATCTGGACATGGGCGTCTTCGACCTCGGCGACTCCAGCCTGGACCTGCTCATGACCCAGGACGAGGAGATCGCGGAGCGGCTCGACGCGGAGCGCTTCGCGGCGGAGGAGCGGGCGCGGAAGGCGGAGGTGGCGGACGCGATCGCGGACGGGGCGGCGGCGGAGAGCGGGGCGTAGCGGGACGCGGCGACTGCGCAGGAGCCGGACCACCCTGCGGGGCAGCACCACCCGGCACCACCCGGCCAGCCCTCGCGGAGGCACCACCCGGCACCACCCGGCCCGCCCTCGCGGGGCACCACCCGGCACCCCCGCCGGACAGCCGCCGCCCTACCCCCGCGCCCCCGCCTCCAGCCGTAGCGCCTCCGTCATCACCGCCCGTGCGATCGGCGCCGCGCTGCCGCCCCCGCTGATGTCCGTACGGGACGCCTCGGCGTCCTCGACGACGACCGCCACCGCGACCGCCGGCCGGGCCGTGTCCTCCGCCTGGGCCCAGGCGATGAACCAGGCGTACGGCGTGCCCGTGTTGCCGAAGCCGTGCTGCGCGGTGCCGGTCTTGCCGCCGACCAGGGCCCCCGGGATCGCCGCGTTGGTCCCCGTCCCCTCCTCGACCGCCTTCACCATCAGCCGCTGGAGCTGGAGCGCCGTCGAGGGGTTCATCGCCTGCCGGTAGCTGCGGCGGCCCGTGCGGTCCACCGTCGTCCCGCCGGACGTCGTGGTGCGGTCGACGAGGTACGGCTGGGCGATCTCCCCGTTGTTGGCCACGGCCGCCGCGACCATCGCCATCTGGAGCGGGGTCGCGGTCGTGTCGAACTGCCCGATCGACGAGAGCGCCAGCTGGTCCGGGCTCATCTCCCGGTCGAAGTTGGACTTCGCGACCCAGGACGGCACCCGGAGGCCCGTGTCGTTGAAGCCGAACCGTTCCACCGCGTCGACCATCCCGGTGAGCCCGACCTCCACCCCCAGCCCGGCCATCACCGTGTTGCACGACCACTGGATCGCGTACGCGAGGGACGCGTCCGCGCACCCCCGCGCCTCGTTGGGCAGCACCTGCCGGGTGCCCGGGAGGACGAACGGATCCGGGGTGTCGGTCGGCGCGTCCACGTCCCGCACCACCCCCGCGTCCAGCGCCGCCGCCGCCGTCACGATCTTGAACGTGGAGCCCGGCGGGTACGTCTGGCGCAGCGCCCGGTTCAGCATCGGCTGGTTCGGGGAGGTGTTCAGCCGCTTCCACTCCGTCTTCACCCCCTTGCCCGTGCCCGAGAGGACCCCGGGGTCGTACGAGGGCGAGCTGACGAGCGCCAGGATCCGGCCGCTGGACGGCTCGACCGCGACGACCGCGCCCCGCTTCCCGTCGAGCCCCCGGTAGGCGGCCTCCTGCATCGGGGCGCGGATCGTCGTCAGGACGTCGCCGCCGGGCTGCCGGCCCCGGGTGAGGTCGTTCCAGAGCGGCAGCGGCGCGAGCATCGGGTCCGTCCCGCCGAGGACCGCGTCCTCGGCGTGCTCGACGAGCGTCGTGCCGTACGTCTGCGAGGCGTAGCCGGTCACCGGCGCGTACAACGGCCCCTGCCGGTAGCTCCGTTCCCAGCGCAGCTGCTGTCCGCTGTCCCGGGAGCCGGTCACCGGCTTCCCGTCGACGACGATCTCGCCGCGCGGCTCCGCGTACCGGTCGATGGCGATCCGCCGGTTGGCGGGGTTGTCGTCGAGGTCCTCGGCCTCGAAGACCATCACGCGGGCCGCGTTGACGAGCAGGGCGACGAGCAGGACGAGACAGAGGGCGGCGGCCCGCCGGATGTACCGGATCACCGGCGGTCCTCCCGAAGGCTCCGGTGCGGGCTCACTGGGCTGCGCCCTTCCGGTCGTACGGGCTCACTGGGCGTCCTCCCTGACCGGGGCGAGCGTCCCGGTGTCGGCCGAGTCCGGCTGCGGCGCGCGGGCCGAGTCGCTGACCCGGATGAGGAGCGCCACGATCACCCAGTTGGTGACCACCGACGAGCCGCCCTGCGCCAGGAACGGCATCGCCATGCCGGTGAGCGGGATCAGCCCCATCACCCCGCCGGCGATCACGAAGACCTGGAGCGCGACGATCGAGGCGAGCCCGATCGCGAGCAGCCGCCCGAAGGGGTCGCGCAGCGAGAGGCCGGCGCGGTAGCCGCGGGCGACGAGGAGCGCGTACAGCAGGAAGAGCGCGGTGAGGCCGACGAGTCCGAGCTCCTCGCCCGCCGTCGCGAGAATGAAGTCCGACTTCACGGCGAAGCCGATGAGGACGGAATGGCCGAGACCGAGCCCCGTGCCGAGCATCCCGCCGGCGGCGAAGGAGAAGAGCGACTGCGCGAGCTGCCCCGGTCCCTCGCCCGCCCGGATCGAGGCGAAGGGGTCGAGCCAGTCCTCGACCCTGCTGTGCACGTGCGGTTCGAGCGAGCCGACGAGGAAGGCCCCGGCGGAGGCCAGGAGCAGCCCGACCGCGATCCAGCCGGTCCGGCCGGTCGCCACGTACAGCATGATCACGAAGAGGCCGAAGAAGAGGAGCGAGGTCCCGAGGTCCCGCTCCAGGACGAGGACGCCGACGCTCAGCAGCCAGATCGCCACGATCGGCCCGAGCACCCGCCCCGTGGGGAACTGGATCCGCCAGATCCGGCGGCCGGTGTACGCGAGGGCGTTGCGGTTGGCGGAGAGGTACGCGGCGAAGAAGACCGCGAGCAGGATCTTCGCGAACTCGCCGGGTTGGAAGGAGAGCCCGCCGATCCTGATCCAGATCTTGGCGCCGTTCACGGCGGGGAAGAAGATCGGCAGGATCATCAGGGCGAGCGCGGCGGCGACGGAGACGTACGCGTACTGCTGGAGCGTGCGGTGGTCGCGCAGCAGCAGGACGACCACGATGAAGAGCGCGACCCCGAGCGTCGACCAGACCAGCTGCGTCGCCGCCGCCTGGTCGTGCGGCGTCTCCAGGTCGAGGCGGTAGATCAGTACGAGGCCGAGGCCGTTGAGCAGGACCGCGATCGGCAGCAGCAGCGGGTCGGCGTACGGGGCGCGGAAGCGGACCGCGAGATGGGCGACGAGTGCGAGCAGCCCGAGCCCCGCGCCGTAGCGGGCGGCGTCCGGCGGCACGGCGCCGCTGCGGGCGAGGCCGACCGCTGCGTAGCCGTAGACGGAGATGAGGACGGCGCAGACGAGGAGGGAGAGTTCCACGCCGCGGCGCTTCGGGATGCGTACCCCGGGCGGGGGAGCGTCCGTGCGCGGTGTGGTCATGGTCCGCAACGTAGCAAGCGGTATGCCCTATGTCCCTTTTGTGTGACGGTGTGCCGTGGGGTGCTGTCCGCTCCTCGTGCGTCAGTCCTCGCGTACGGGCTCGGGCTCGGGGTCGGCGAGCCGCACGTACTCCGGCAGTCGCAGCAGGGCGACGGCGCCCCCGCCGTTCCGGAACGTGAGCTCCGCGCCGATCACCTCCGCCTGCCCCACGGCGATCGTCAGACCGAGCCCGTGCCCCTTGCCCCCGCTCTCGGTACGGAACCGCTGCGGCCCCGACTCCAGCAGGTACTGCGGATAGCCCGGGCCGTGGTCCCGCACGGTCACCGTCGGCCCGTCCACCGTCACCACCACCGGAGGAGCCCCGTGCTTGTGCGCGTTGGCGATCAGATTGCCGAGGACCCGCTCAAGGCGCCGCCGGTCCGTCTCCACCGCGGCGTCCCGGACGACCCGCACCTCCGTCGGCGTGCCCGAGACGCGGACCACCCGCGCGGCGAGCGGGCCGAGCTCGTGCACCGCGAGGTCCACGGTCTCGTTGCGGGCGTCGAGCCGGGAGATCTCCAGGAGGTCCTCGGTGAGGTCGCGCATCGCCTTCACCCGGTCCTGTACGAGCTCCGACGGCCGCCCGTCCGGCAGCAGCTCGGCGGCGGCCGAGAGCCCGGTCAGCGGGGTCCGCAGCTCGTGCGCCACATCGGCGGTGAACCGCTGCTCGCTCTGCAGCTTCCGCTGGAGCGAGGAGGCCATCGTGTCGAGCGCGGCGGAGACCGTCGCCACCTCGTCCTGGGGGCGCGAAGCATCCTTGGTACGGGGGGCGTCGACGCGCGCGTCCAGGTCACCGGCGCTGATCCGGCGGGCCACCTGGGCGGTGAGGTGCAGCCGGCGCGTGACCCGGCTGACGGCGAAGGCGCCGACGAGCAGCGTCGCCCCGATCGCGAGGACGGACGAGCCGAGGATCGACCGGTCGAGCGCGTCGATCGTCTCGGCGCTCTGCGTGTAGTCGACCCGGACGGCGAGGGCGCGGCCGTCAGCCGGGCCCGCCGCCCACATCGTCGGCCGGCCCTCGTGGTCCGCGACCATCGTGCCGTGCTCGCCCCGGGCGGCGAGCTCCCGCAGCGGGGCCGGCAGCCCCGGCGGGTCGACGCCGGAGAACCGGGGGAGCGGCTCACCCGCCTCGTAGAGCCGGCTGACCTCGGTGAGCCGCGTGAGGGCCTTCTCCCGCGTGTCGTGGACGGTCTGGCCGGCCACCGAGACGTGGACGAGGACGCCGAGGAGCGCGGCGAGGGCGCAGCACATGACGGTGATGAAGACCGCGGCCTTCCAGGTGAGGGTCGCGGTCCAGGCGGGCAGCCGGGGCGCCCTCACGGGCCCGGCTCCACGGGCGGCGTGGCGGGTGCGGGCGTGGACACGGGCGCGGGCAGCGCGGGCGTGGGCGTCGGGCTCACGAGCCGCGGCGCGGGCGGCACGGGTGACGCGCCGGTGCCGGGTGGCTTCACGCGGATGATCTCGTCCCGGGTGGGCAGCATGCTGTGCTGCTGCTCGTCCCAGGACCAGGCGGTGCGGTACTCGTACCCGGGGATGCCGGCCGAGCTCACCCGCATGATCAGGTCCCGGCCGGCCAGCTCCACGCTGATGACCTGGTCGACGGTGGACATGACGCGGGTGAGCCCGCCGTTCTCGGCGAGGTAGACCCGCACCCCGACCTGCTGGTCGGGCATCCGGATCCCGACGATCAGCTCGTCCCGGCCGTTGCCGGTGAGGTCGTGGTAGTACGGCCGCAGCACGGGACACGCGGCGGGCTTCGCGGTGCACGCCCGGATCGCCCGGGAGGTCTCCTCGTACAGTCCGTCCGCGCCGGAGTACGTGTCGGGGTGCGCGCGCACCTCGGCCTGGACGACGGCGAGGGGGGCGACGCGGCGGACGTCGTTGTCCGGTGCCTTCACGCCGGGGACGCGCTGGGTGTCCGACTCGCCGTAGTCGAACGGCGGGTCGGTGGCGGGCGGCAGCTCGGGCCAGAGCCGGACGGGCCCGACGGCGGTGGGTGTGGGGCCGGCGCTCCTGAGCCCGCCCTCGCCGCCGCCGCAGCCGGTCGCGGTGGCGAGCGCGCAGAGGGCTCCGGCCACTCCCAGGGCGGCTGCGGCGTGCGGTCTCACGCGCTCCTCCTCCCGGTGCTTCTCCTCCGCGGCGGTCCGGTGTCCCGTCCACCGTCCCGTCGACCATATGCGGAGAGATATTCCCTCTGCCTCTCGGCGGGGGAGGGAGTCGTGGTGTGCGGGAATGGCGATCCTCGTCGACCCGGCCGCCCTGCTCGGGGGCGGCGGGATCGACGAGGATGTCGGACGTGCTCCGGGGAGTCGACGGCCTCACGGCCGCGTGCTTCGGGGAGTCGGCGGTTTCACGGCCGCGTGCTTCGGGGAGTCGACGGCCTCACGGCCGCGTGCTTCGGGGAGTCGACGGCCTCACGGCCGCGTGCTTCGGGGAGTCGGTGGCTTCACGGCCGCGTGCTTCGGGGGGTCGACGGCCTCACGGCCGCGTGCTTCGGGGGTTCGGCGGCTTCACGGCCGCGCGCTTCCGGGGGCCTGCGGCCTCACGGCCCTCCTCAGAACGCTCCCCGCTCCATCCGCGCCAGGGCCGCCCGGCACAAGGTCAGGAGCTTCTCGTCCTGGTGGATGTCGTGACTGCCGGAACCACCCTCGCGGGCGTTGTGCCGCCGTCTTCGGGTGAGCTCGGTGAGGATCGTGAGCTGCGCCTCCGAGGCCGCCGGGCCCATCTCCGCCAGACACTCCGCGATGTCCACGCGCGCGTGCCGGTTCTCCTCCCAGGCCGCGAGCAGCACCGGAAGCGCCTGGTCGGCGCGGCCGGAGACCCGCCACAGGGCCGTCGCGCTGCGGACCCGTACCCACAGGTCCCGCGAGGCGAGACCGGGCCGCAGAGCGGTCGCCGAAGCGGCCGCCGCCGGGCCGATCGCCCCCAGGGACAGCGCCGCGCAGCACCAGTCCGGGGCCGAGGAGCCCGGCCGCAGCCACCGTTCGAGCGCCGGCAGCACGTCCCCCCTGTCCCCCTCGGCGGCCCACAGGGCCCGCGCCGCCATCGTGGACACCGAGGCCGACTCCACGGCCAGCAGCCCGCGCAGTTCCGGTACGGCCTCACGGGCGGCAGGGCCGAAGGCCGCCAGGGTCCGCAGGGCCGACTCCCGCACCCAGTCGCGCCGGTGCTCCGGCGCGCCGCGCAGCACCCGCAGCACCTCGGGGAGCGCCTGGGCGCCCCGTACCGCCGCGAGGGCGTACAACAACGGCGCCGCCCGGTCGTACAGCCCCTCGTCGAGCTCGACCTCGGAAAGCCGGCGCCGCAGCAGCGGAGCGAGGCCCGCCGCGGCCGGCCCGAGGCCGTCCATGGCGTACAGCAGCTCGCGCCGCACCTCGGGCTCCTCCAGGGCGCGGGCGAGCAGCGGGACCGCGCGCGTGTCCCCGGCGCGGGCCAGCGCGAGGAGCGCCCCGTCCCGCCCGGACCGTCCACCGAGCCCACCGGAGCCGTCCCGCAGGGCACCCGGCCAGCCGCGCCCGCCGGCCTCAGCCGTCAGCCGGACGGCCAGCGCGTCCGTGGCGGGTCCGCCCAGCTCGAAGAGCCGCTCAAGGAACGAGGTGGCGGCCTCCCGGAGCCGCGGATCCGCGTCGTGGAGCTGTGCGCCGACGAGCCGGACGACCTCCTCGTACCGCCCGCGCCACACCCGGATCAACCCGCCGCACAGCCACATCGCATCCGACCGCTGCCACCGGTCGGGACTGCGCAGCTGCGCGAGGATCAGCGCGATCCGGTCGTCGACACGGTCGTCGAGCGCGGCGTGCAGGGTCCGGAGCAGCTCCTCGGTCCAGGGGGCGGGCCGCCCGGCCCCCTGCTCCTCCAGGATCTCCCGGACCTGCCCGATGAGCGTGGGAGCGCCGGGCAGCCGGCCGTCGACCCCGGACCCGCCGTCGCCACCAGGCCCACCCTCCACACCAGGCCCGTCCTCGACACCCGACCTGCCATCGACACCGGGCCGGCCGTCGGCACCGGGCGCACCGTCGCCGCCGGCCGCCTGCGCGGCGGTCCGGATCTCCTCCAGGAGTTCCGTCACCCACCGCACGATGTCGTCCGGGATCTCAGCCGGCGCGCAGCGCGCCAGCTGGGTGAGGGCCGCGAGCCGGAGCCCGGGATCCTGCGCGGCGCGCGCGAGCCAGTCGAGCCACTCGACGGTCTCGGAGCGCAGCGACGCGTGCCGCAGGGCGATCCGCCCGACCGCGGCCACCAGGGCGAGCCGCACCTCGGTGTCCCGCTCGACGGTGAGCCGCTCCCGCAGCAGGGTCAGGACGCGCGCGGGCTCGGGGTGCAGCGAGGCGAGCGCGCAGGGCGCGGCGAGCCGCACCTCGGGGTCGGGATCCCCGACGAGCCCGAGGAACACGTCGGCCCCGGCGGCGATGGCGGCGGCGGCCATCGCATAGTTGGCCGCCGGTATGAACTCCTCGTCGTCCGGGTCGAATTCGTCCAGTTCCTCGTCGTCGTCGAGCTCGATCCCGCCGATGCTGGTGAGCAACTCGACGATGCCGCCCCGGTCCTGGACGGCGGGGTCGGCGACGAGCTCCAGGAGGAAGGGGATGCAGGCGAGGGTCGAGTCGTAGACGTCGCCCTGGTGGTGCACCGCGCCGTACATGCCGTCGAGGGCGGTCTCCCGCTCCGAGGGATCGGCGGAGGCGAGTCCGCGGAGCAGCGCCGGCACGTCGTCCGCGGGGCCGTAGGCGTGCCCCAACGAGGCCCAGTCGACCTCCTCGATCCCCGTCAGCATTGCCAGGCCGCCTTCCCCGTGAGCGCTGTACCAGTGAGCAAGTGTGCACCACAGGACGGACAACAACGCCGTACCGACGCCACCAGCCCTGCGTGGGCCCCTGGTTGCGCTCTGTTTGCGCCATGTGCGGTGCGGAGCAGGGCGGTTGCGCTGAGTTGCCGCCCCGACGCCCCCTCGTCCGCCCTCCCTCACCCCTCCGACCGGACACGGACGAACGCCGCCGTCTCGTGCCGCCCGGCGACCTGACGCAGCTCGACGGGAACGGGCGGTTCCACCCATCGCACCAGCCCGTGCTCCGGGTCCTCGGCGAGGGCGCCGACGCGGTCGGCCACCAGCTCCCCGACCTGGCGGGACTGCGCGGGGGTGAGCCGGGGCGAGGTCGTGACGGTACGGCCGTCGGGGAGCCGTACGAGCAGGTCCCGGGGCCGGTCGGCCGGGCCGATCACACCGAGCAGCATCCCGTCCCGGGTATCGGCGTGCCGGATCTTGCGCCAGGCCCAGGTGTGCCCGGCCCGGTAGGCCGAGCTCAGCGACTTCGCGACGATCCCCTCGACGCCGGCGTCCCGCAGGTCGCGGAACCACTCCCGGGCGGTCTCCTCGTCCAGGGTGGCGAGGACGCGCTGGAGGGGCGGTTCCGCCTCCCGCAGGGCCGCCCCGAGCAGCTCCCACCGGTCGCGGAGGGGCAGCCCCCGCACGTCGCGCCCCGGTACGGCGAGGAGGTCGAAGGCGATGTACGAGACGGGCACCCCCGCCCGTACCCGGTCGCCGTGCGAGCGGAGCAGGTCGGTGAAGCTGAGCCGCCCGTCCCGGTAGGCGCACAGCTCGCCGTCGAGCACGATCCCGGGCGGCAGCTGCTCGCGCAGGTGGGCGGCGATCTCGGGGAACTCGGGGGCGAGGTCCCGGCGCGAGCGGGACTGGAGGACGACCTTCCCGTCGTCGAGGACGAAGGCGAGGGCGCGGAACCCGTCGAGCTTGAGGGAGTACTGGAGCTCCCGCGGCGGCTCCGCCTGGGCGGGGATCTCGTCGGCGGACCGGGGCCGCATGACGTCGACGGGCGGGGGCAGGGCCACGGCCCCACCGCGCGGGCCGCCGGCGCGACCCCGATTCACGGCGGGCCCCCGCTCACGACGCGCCCCCGCGCGGGGCGGGTCGCCCTCCGCGCAGTGCCGATCGTCCCCCGCGCGGGGCGGGTCGCCCACCGCACAAGGCGAACCGTCCCCGCCTTCACGGCAGGCTCCCGGCGTGCTCGGGCGCGAAAAGGGGCGCCAACAGCTCTCCGTACCGCTCCAGACGTGGCGCGATGTCGTCCATCGACAGAACGAGCTCCTCCGGATCCGCGCCGGGCTCGGCGCAGCCCGCCACCTCCTCCCAGGTGACGGGTGCCGAGACGGTGGGCCGGGCCCGGGCGCGCAGGGTGTAGGGGGTGGCGGTGGTCTTGGCGGCGGCGTTCTGGCTGTGGTCGACGAAGACCTTGCCGGGCCGCAGGGCGCGGGCCATCCGGTGCACGACGAGACCGGGCAGCGCGGCCTCCGCCTCGACGGCGAGCTCCTTCGCGTACGCCGAGACCCGCTCGGAGGGCGTCGGCACCACCGGTACGAGCACATGCAGCCCCTTGGACCCGGAGGTCTTGGCGAAGGCCTCCAGGCCGTCGGCGGCGAGCCGCTCGCGCAGGTGGAGGGCGACCCGGCAGCACTCGACGACCGTCGCGGGCGCCCCGGGGTCGAGGTCGAACACGAGCCGGTCGGCGATGGCGGGGGAGGAGGCCCGCCACTGGGGGGTGTGGAACTCGACGACGAGGTTCGCGGCCCACATCAGGGAGGCGAGGTCCTGGATCACGACCTGCCGCGCCCGGGGGTCGTCGGAGCGGGGCACGGGGGCGGTGCTCACCCAGGAGGGTGTGCCGGGCGGCGGATTCTTGGTGAAGAAGAGCTGCCCGTCCGGACCGTCCGGATAGCGCAGGAAGGAGACGGGCCGATCGCGCAGATGCGGCAGGATCGCGGCCCCGACGGTGGCGTAGTAGTGCAGCACCTCGCCCTTGGTCGTACCGGTGAGCGGGTGGAGCACCTTGTGCAGGTTGCTGAGCGCCAGGCGCCGCCCCTCCACCTCTGTGATGGGCGTCATACGATGAGAATCCCCCGTCGACCGGACATATCTCCGATATACCTCGAAAGAGAAAAAACAGTGCGATCCATCTGGAACGGCGCCATTTCCTTCGGGCTGGTCAGCATCCCGATCAAGCTGGTGAACGCCACCGAGAGCCGGTCCGTCTCCTTCCGTCAGATCCATACGGAGGACGGCGGCCGGGTTCGCTACAAGAAGGTGTGCGAGCTCGACGGCGAGGAGGTCGCCGCGGCGGAGATCGGCAAGGCGTACGAGGAGGCCGACGGGACCATGATCCCGATCACCGACGAGGATCTGGCCGCGCTGCCGCTCCCGACGGCGAAGACGATCGAGATCGTGGCCTTCGTGCCGGCCGGGGAGATCGACCCGCTCCAGATGGAGGCGGCGTACTACCTCTCGGCGAACGGCGTACCGGCCGCGAAGCCGTACACCCTGCTCCGCGAGGCGCTCAAGCGCAGCGACAAGGTGGCGGTGGCGAAGTTCGCGCTGCGGGGGCGGGAGCGGCTCGGCATGCTCCGCGTCGTGGACGACGTGATCGCGATGCACGGGCTGCTCTGGCCGGACGAGATCAGGGCGCCGGAGGGCGTGGCCCCCGAGACGCCGGTGACGGTACGGGAGGCGGAACTCGACCTGGCGGACGCCCTGATGGCGACCCTCGGCGAGGTCGACCTCACCACGCTCCACGACGACTACCGCACCGCCGTGGAGGAGATGATCGCGGCCAAGGCGGAGGGCGGCGAGGCGGTGGCGCCTCCGGTGCCTGGCGAGGAGGGCGGCGGCGGCCAGGTCATCGACCTGATGGCGGCGCTGGAGAACAGCGTGCGGGCGGCGAAGGAGGCGCGGGGGGAGACCGCGGAGGTGACGGAACTCGCGTCGCGGCCGAGGGCGGCGAAGAAGGCCCAGCCGAAGCCGACGGCGACGTCGAAGGCGACGACCGCGAAGAAGGCCGCAGCGAAGAAGTCCGCAGCGAAGACATCGGCGAAGACGCCGGCGAAGAAGCCGCCACGCAAACGCACGGCCTGAACAACGCGAAGCCCCCGCAGAGGCCCCCGGACCACGGTCCGGGGGCCTCTGCGCTGCCCCTCCCTCACCCCCCACACCGAGCCCAAGTCACCGCACACCGGACAGAAGTGACCGACCTTCGGACAACAGCTGGTCAAATTCTTGTTGCAGACCTGTCAAACAGTCGACTTCGCTGGCACGCTCGCACCCGCATCACACCCGCCACCCCCCCCACACGATCCCCACGTGCTTCAGCGAAGGAGCCCGCGTGATCCGCCAGCAGTCCTCGCACCGTCGTACCGTCGTCTCGACCGCCCTCATCGCCTCGGCGGCCATGCTCGTCGTAGGAGTCCAGACCGGCTCCGCCAGCGCCGACGCCCAGCGGGAGGCCGGCGCCACCGCGCTCGTCCTCACCGGTCCGCAGCGCGCCGCCGCCGTCCAGGAGGCGCAGGCAGGGGCCGCCGCCACCGCCAAGGCCATCGGCCTCTCGGGCCAGGAGAAGCTGGTCGTCCGCGACGTGGTCAAGGACGCCGACGGCACGGTCCACACGCGCTACGAGCGCACGTACGAAGGCCTGCCGGTCCTCGGTGGCGACCTGGTCGTCCACCAGAAGAAGGACGGCTCGCGCGCGACGACGAAGGCGACCGGCGCCCGCATATCGGTCCCGACGACCGAGGCCAAGGCCCCCGCGGCGACGGCGAAGAGCACGGCCCGCAAGGTGATCTGGGCGGCCACGGGCAAGCCGACGCTGGCCTGGGAGACGACCGTCACGGGCACGCAGCACGACGGCACTCCGAGCGAGCGCCACGTGATCACCGACGCCGCCACGGGCAAGGAGCTCTACTCCTTCGAGGCGATCGAGACGGGCACCGGCAACACCCAGTACAGCGGCCAGGTCACGCTCGGCACGTCGCCCTCGTACACCCTCACGGACGCCACGCGCGGCGGCCACAAGACGTACGACCTCAACGGCGGCACCAGCGGCACCGGTTCGCTCTTCACCAACAGCACGGACACCTGGGGCAACGGCCTCGCGACGAACCGCGAGACCGCCGCCGCGGACGCGCACTACGGCGCGGCCGTCACCTGGGACTTCTACAAGAACGAGCTGGGCCGCAACGGCATCCGGGGCGACGGCGTCGCCGCGTACTCGCGCGTCCACTACGGCAACGCGTACGTCAACGCCTTCTGGTCGGACTCCTGCTTCTGCATGACGTACGGAGACGGCGCGGGCAACCTCAAGCCACTCACCTCCCTCGACGTCGCGGGCCACGAGATGACCCACGGCCTCACCGCCGCCACCGCGGGCCTCCGCTACAGCAGGGAGTCGGGCGGCCTCAACGAAGCCACCTCCGACATCCTGGGCACCGCGGTCGAGTTCTACGCCGGCAGCACCGCCGACGCGGGCGACTACCTCATCGGCGAGAAGATCGACATCCGCGGCAACGGCACGCCGCTCCGCTACATGGACAAGCCCAGCAAGGACGGCAACTCCGCCGACTACTGGTCCAGCTCGGTCGGCCGCCTCGACGTCCACTACTCCTCGGGCCCGGCGAACCACTTCTTCTACCTGCTCTCCGAGGGCAGCGGCACGAAGACGATCAACGGCGTGGTCCACTCCTCGCCGACCTACGACGGCTCCACCCTCGCGGGCATCGGCCGCCAGAAGGCCTACAAGATCTGGTACAAGGCCCTCTCCACCTACATGACCTCCTCCACCAACTACGCGGGCGCCCGCGTAGCCACCCTCTCGGCAGCCACGGACCTCTACGGCGCCGGCAGCCCGGAGTACACGGCGGTCGCCAACACCTGGACCGCGATCAACGTGAAGTAACCCCGCACGCCACCAGGGGGTCGTTCGGCACCGCACCACCGCCGAACGGCCCCCTCGGCATTCCGGACGGCGGACGTCGCAGCGGTCACGCCGAGTCGCAGCCGATGCCGTCGCCGTCGCGGTCGAGCCGGTGGGGGTCGCTCGGGCCGACCCAGACCGGGCCGGAGAGGTCCGAACAGTCCACGTCCGGGACGCCCGCCGCAGGGCCGGGAGACAGACCCGGGGGTCGGCGGTCCGGCTCCGGGAGCGTCGGGGGCTCCGAGGGCTTCGGTGTCTGCGGAGGAGCGGTCGCCACGGCAGCGCAGGCCGACCAGAGGCCCGCGTCCGCCTGCTGGGCCGCGCCCTGTGCACCGGAAATCCTGGACCAGTAATTGTCGTTGGGCTGGTACAGCACGCTCTTGGCGTGACCGCTTCGCACCAGAGCCTCGTTGACGAAGACGCCGTCGTCGTTCCACACATAGAGCAGGTAGCGCCTGTACCGGTCCTTGAGCTCGTCGTCACGCTCCACCCGGACCGTGCTTCCCGGGGGAAGCAGCGCCCGGGTCCGCGCGGTGGCCTCGCGGCTGAAGCAGGCGCCCTTCTCAGGTGCGTCGATCTCCAGCAGGCGGACCGTGGCCTTCACCCCGGCGGGGATGACCGTGCCGTTCCCGCGCACCTCGATGGTGTCGCCGTCGATCACCCGTGTCACCACCACGGCGTGTGGCGCGGGGGCGGGCCGCTGGGCGGGCGTACTCCGCTCCGCCGTGTCCGCGGCTGCCGGGGGTGCCCCAGGAGCAGGCTCCTTTCCCTGCCCCAGCAGTGCTCCGAGGCCCAACAGCAGAGCGAACGAGACGAGAGTCGCCAAGAACAACGGGTGTTTCGGAAAACGTGTGCGCCGAGTAGGCCGAGGGGGCCGAGACGAAGCCCAGGGCCGGCGGCGCCAGGCATCGGGATCGTGGGAAGGCGAGGGGCACATGGCGCGCCCCTCTCTGCGGGTCCCTCCAGTACACCACCATCGACCGCACGCGGCGCCGCACGCGGGTTCGCGGAGGCCGGCGGTTCGACCGACCAGCCGAGCCGGTGCCGTCCTGCGTCTTGGGACCCGGATCGCGCTCGTCACCCGTGCCGTCGCCGACGTGGACCGTGGCCGGCTCCCTGCGGTAGGGCCTCGTGCGACAGCGGGTCGAGGACTTGGGCGAAGGCCCTGGCCCCACGGGTCCCGGTGGGGAGCGTCGTCGCACGTGACCGACCCGAAGGTCGGCGGCCTCGGCCCCCGGCCTCCCGGATACGATCGACCGCATGACGAGCTCGGAGACCCCGGCGCCGCCGGCCATTCAGGAGGAGCACTTCCTCGACCTGCCCACGGGCGTCGAGACCGAGGCGGAGGACGAAGAGGTCCCCGAGATCGAGCGTCCGTGGAATCCGGAGCAGATCAGGGTCAACAGCAAACAGTTCTCCCTGCGCAACGCCCTCGACATGATCGACGACGAGTCGCTGGAGCTCGCTCCCGACTTCCAGCGCGGCCGTGTCTGGAAGCACGTGCAGAAGTCTCGTCTGATCGAATCCGTGCTCCTTCAGATTCCGCTGCCCGCGTTCTACTTCGCTGAGGACACGGACGGGTTCATGCGGGTTGTCGACGGGCTCCAGAGGCTTTCCACGATCCACGACTTCGTACGCGGCAAGGACGAGGCGGCCTTCGTCCTCAAGGGGCTCGAGTATCTGGGCGAGGCAGTGGAGGGGAAGCGGTTCGAGGATCTGCCCGCACCGTGGAAGCGACGGATCAACAACGCGCAGATCATGGCCCATGTCATCGATCCGACGACCCCGCCGGATGTCATGTACGACATCTTCAAGCGCATCAACACGGGTGGGACTCCGCTCAACGCGCAGGAGATCCGACACTGCATGAGCAAGGACCGCAGCCGGCAGATCCTCAAGATGATGACCTCTTCCGTCGAGTTCAACGCGGCCACGAACGGCTTGGGCGGGCATGTCCGCATGAACGACCGGGAGATGGCGCTGCGCTTCGCCGCCTTCTGGCTCCACGGGCCGGGGGGATACGTCACGTTCGCGGCGATGGACCCGTTCCTCCAGCGCACCACCGCGATGCTGGACGACCCGAACGAGGTGGACGACGCCAAGGCCCATCGGCTCATGTCCGATTTCCGGCGAGCCATGGAGAACGCACGCGTCGTCTTCGGGGACCAGGCGTTCCGGAAGTGGCCGAAGGGGCCCGAGGGTATGGGCAAGTACCCCATCAACCGGGCGCTCTTCGAGGCGTGGGCGATCACCCTGGTCGACTACGAAGCCGGAGACCTTGAGGAGCGGGCCGACTTCATCGTCGAGAGCGCTCGATCGCTGATGACGCGTGACTACCGCTATCTGGAGTCCATCACCTCTTCCACCGGTGATACCAAGCGCGTGATCTACCGCTTCCGCGCCACTGCCGAGGCCGCAGAGGCCAGCCGGTGATCACTTCACTGGGCATCAGCCACTTCAAGCGATTCGCCGAGGCCGAGTTCGACCTGCGCCCGCTCACCGTCCTCACCGGCCTCAACGGAACCGGCAAGAGCACGGTCATCCAGACCCTGCTCCTCGCCCGCCAGCTCGCCGACGCCCCTGGCACCCGTGTGGTGCGGCTCAACGGCCCGTACGGTCTGTCCCTCGGTGAGGCGCACGAGTTGCTGCACCCCGACGCGCCGGACTCGGTCATCGGAGTCAGGCTCGAAAGCGACGGTGACGGGGGCCGTGTTGCCGACACCGGCGACGGCAGCAGCAACGGCGGTGGCGAGCTGGTGAGTGACCTCGTCTTCGCCGTCCCTGACGAGCAGGCGCTGTACCTCGACGTCCCGCCGTACGCCGACGCGCCGCCGCCCGAGCTGGCCGGCCAGGGGGGCGCCTTCACCTACCTGTGCGCCGAACGCCTCGGACCCCGGGACCAGCTCGACGTCTCCGCGGAGCACCCCGACCTCCTCGGAGTCGGCGTGCGGGGCGAGTACACGGCCCAGGTGCTCGCCCTGCACGAGAGCAGGTCGGTACGGGCGGAGCTGCGTCACCCGGACACGGAGGCCACCCACGGGGTCACGGTCCTGCGGACGCAGGTCGAGATGTGGGCGTCCGACATCATCCGGCCCATCGAGATCAGTGCGCAGTGGCCGCCCGGCATCACGGCGAGCACGATCCGATTCCGGGAGCCGGGGCTGCTGAGCGAGGCGATCCGCCCCACCAATATGGGGTTCGGTTTCTCCTACGCACTGCCGGTCATCGTGGCAGGTCTGCTCACCCGGCCCGGCGACATGCTGATCGTGGAGAATCCCGAAGCCCATCTGCATCCTGGTGGCCAGTCCCAGCTGGGACGCTTCCTGGCGAGGGTCGCGGGGGCGGGGGCGCAGGTCATCGTGGAGACCCACAGCGACCATGTGATCAACGGGGTACGGCTCGCGGTGGCCGAGGACCGGGTCATCGACCCGGAGTCATCACTGATCCACTTCTTCGGCACGGACGCGGCCGGTTCCGTGCCCATCGAGCTCACCGGTACGGGTGAGCTGACCGACTGGCCGGAGGGCTTCTTCGACCAGATCGAGCGGGACCTGGGGAGGCTGGCACGTGCCAGGCGCAGGGGGAGGTGAGCCGGCCCGGTTCGTCGTCGACGAGTCGTCGTTCGACTTCCGGGGGCTCACCGAAGGGCAACTGACCGATGCGATGGATGAGTTCAGTGACGCTCTCGAAGGGCTGGCGGAGAGTCACGTCGTCGCCGTCTCGCCCTGGTGGTTCGACGCGGAGTGCGCGGACGGGCGTGACCTCCATGACGTCCTGTACGAGGGCGAGACACCGAAGGCGGGGCGGGACGCGCGGCTGCGGATGGCGAGGATGATGGACCGTTGCCCGTCCTGGGACCCGGATCTTCCGGGCCTGCCCGACGAGGTGGCGGTCGCCGAGGAAGCGTCATCACTGGCCCTGTCGGTTGCGTACGCCTGGTGGCACGCGGGACGTGGCCACCGCGCCGGGTGCCTCGTCTTCCCTGTGTCCGGCCGGCGCGGCTGGCACCCGGTCTCGGTCTCGGCCTTGGCGCCGGACGGGGGGACGGTGGAGCATGTCGAGCGGGACGTGTATTTCCTCGCTGGACCGCCTGGCCTTCCGGAGTTCTGGCGTTCGCTGTTCGCCCGCGAGAACGTGGGTGAGCATGAGTTCTTCGACAGAGCGAAGGAGGCCTTTCCGGGGCTGGTCTTCGCGGATTCGCTCACCTTCCGGAAGTTCGACGGCGGTTACGCGCAACTACGGGACTGGGTCGTTCACGTCCTGACCGTGGTGAACGACCATTTCGCGGATGCCATGACCAAGCACTCGGGAGTGGCGGCGGACGTCAAGGCGGAACTCGGCCACCACAGACTCAACCTTTCTCCGGAGAGCCCCAACACGCGTTCCAAGCCGAGTGTCATGAAGCAGCGGGACGTCGTACATGAGAAGCGGGAATATCGCTGTGAGTGGCACGCCAAGAAGGAGGCGCACCGCAACCGCGTCCACTTCAGCCTGCCCGATCAGCGTCTGGACGATCGCATTTTGATCGGGATCTTCGTGGATCACCTGGACACGTAGTGACGTCAGCCCCGTTGGCGAGTCCCGCCGCGGTGAGCGACTTCTCGGTAGGTGCCGGACGGTGTTGCACCGTCCGGCACCGCCCGGTCAGAGGTCAATCGGCGATACGCCCGTTCACTCTCCTGCCCGTACGAGCACCGCGCCAGGTGCGCTGTCGGTGACTTCCCTTACGCTGCGCCTTCGCTACGACGACTCAAAAGGGAGGGGACAAGGGTGGGCGGTAACGCGTGGACTCAGACGGTCCCGTATCAGCGTGATCTGGCAGCCGCGTTCCGGCAGGCCAGGGAAGAGGAGCTCGCGCGGGACGACCACGGCTTCGAAGGGCGATCCATCGAGGAGCTGTGGCGGGACCCTGCATGGCACGAGTACATCTTCACCGGTGGCACGGCCACCGTGCTGGACTTCCCCCGCATGATCGACGCCACGGACACGGACGACGGTCCGTTCATGCGTCCGCTGACCGATGACGAGGTGCGCGCCTGGTCTACCGCCGGCCAGCCCACCTACGAGGAATGGGACGAGGCTCTCGACGCAGGGCGGTTGGACTTCCCCGATCGCGCCCAGGGCAACTGCACCGTTCTCTATCGCGATGGCGAGCCCGCTCAGATCGGCTACTGGGGAGTCACTGCCGACTAGGGAGGCACCCCGCACGAGGCCCCTGGCACCCGTCCCGGGGCCTGCGCGTTGCTGCGTCCTCACCCGGGCTCCGCCCTGCGGCCCAGGCCGTGAATAGGTCGCAACTCCTGTCATACGGCCGCTTTGCCCGGCAACCGCCTGCACATACAACAAGACCCCGCGCTCAGCGTTTCCGCTGATCACGGGGTCTGTTTGGCACTTCCTGCGAAGTGCCCCCGGCAGGATTCGAACCTGCGCACACGGCTCCGGAGGCCGTTGCTCTATCCCCTGAGCTACGGGGGCGTGCGCCGCGTTCGGCGGCGACGGGTTGAACACTACCAGCTCGTGGGGCGTGCCTGTGAACAGGTATTTCCGGGGCGTCATCAGGCGCTGGGTCCCCCGCACGGGTCGGAAGTGGGCAAAACCCGGACGCAGCCTCTCGGGGCGTCCTACTCTCATTGGTGTGTCAGGCGTGTCCGGTCGGGTGCTCGTTGTCGACGACAACAAGGTGATCCGGCAGTTGATCAGGGTCAATCTCGAACTCGAGGGGTTCGAGGTCGTGACCGCGGCCGATGGTGCCGAGTGTCTGGATGTCGTACATCAGGTCTGTCCCGATGTCGTCACCCTGGATGTCGTCATGCCCCGCTTGGACGGGATCAAGACGGCCGAGCGGCTGCGCGCCGATCCGCGGACCAGACATCTGCCGGTGGCGATCATCAGTGCCTGCGGTGAGCACGAGGTGGCCGGTGGGAGCGGTTCCGGTGTCGACGCCTTTCTTGCCAAGCCCTTCGAGCCCTCCGAGCTCGTCCGTGTCGTGCGTCAGCTGATGCACCACGAGCGTCGGGAGCACCGGGAGGCCCCCGGGCAGGACGGGGGAGAGGAGCCGCCCGCAGCCGAAGGACGGCAGGACTCTCGGCAGGCTTCTCGGCAGGACCTCCGACCGGATCCCCGCCAGGACTCCCGGCCGGCCCTCCGACCCGACCCCCGGCAAGACACTCTCGACGAATCCCGGCGCCTCGGAAGTGCCCCCGGCGCTCTCTGAGGAGCGGACGGGTGGGATCCGGGTGCCCGCATGGCGAAACCGGTTCGCGTTCGGACCCCCCTCCTCCCCTAGGCTTGTCCCGTGACCCCCGCGGACCTCTCCCTCACCGTGCTGCACGCCGTGCGCCGTGCGGTCGACGACGGTGCGCTGCGGGTCGAGGTGCCCCCGCGGGTCAAGGTCGAGCGGGCGCGGCCCGGCGGTGTCGGGGAGTACGCCAGTAACGTCGCCCTCACGCTCGCCAGGCCCGCCGGCCGCAGCGCGCGCGAGGTCGCCGCCATCATCGAGGAGCGGCTCCGTGACGCCCCCGGACTCCGCGGTGTCGAGATCACCGGGCCCGGGTTCCTGAACTTCACCCTCCGCGGTGACGCGGGGAGCGAGCTCGTCCGGACGGTTCTCGCCGGCGGAGCCGCGTACGGGCACGGCACCGCCCTCGCCGGGACCTCCGTCCGCTTCGCCGACGTGACGGAGTCGCGGGCCGTCCTCGTGACCGAGGTCGTCGTCCGGCTGCTGCGTTCTCAGGGGGCCGATGCCGGGTTCGGTGGCTGTGAGCGGGTGTACGTACATCCCGGGGCCCATGCAGAGGAGAGGCTCGGGCGCGATGCCGCCCGGTGGGCCCTCCTGCGGCCCGCGCCCCACGACCGGCCCCTCGACGGCGCGCCCCTCCTCGCCCAGCACGAGCGCAACCCTCTCTTCCGGGTGCGGTACGCGTACTCCCGGGTGCGGCGGCTCCTCGTCAACGGCGAGCAGCTCCACATCACTCCCTCGTACGAGACGCCCGTCGACGCACCCGAACTTCTCGGTGTGCTCGGCGACCACCCCCTCGTTCTCCTCGCCGCCGCCCGCCACCGTGCCCCCGACCGGGTCGCCCGGCACCTCGAAGCCGTCGCCGACGCGCTGCTCGCGTTCCAGCACACCGTCCTGCCGCTCGGCGACGAGAAACCCTCGGCCGCCCATCGCTCCCGGCTGGCGCTCGCCGAAGCCGCCGGGACGGTGCTCGCCGGTGGCCTCTCCGTGCTCGGCATCAGCGCACCCGACCGGATCTGAAAGAGCAGAAGAACAGACATGAGCCGTTCCGCCCACCCCGCAGGCCCCCGTCACGCCGACGTCCTCACCGAGGGGCACTACTCCGCGCCGCCCGCCGACCTCAACGTCCTCGACCCGAAGGTGTGGGCCCGGACCGTCGCGAGGGACGAGCGAGGGGTCGTCACCGTCGGCGGGCTGAGCGTCGACGCGCTTGCCGAGGAGTTCGGTACGCCCGCCTACTTCCTCGACGAGACCGACTTCCGCACCCGCTGCCGCGCCTGGGCCGACGCCTTCGGCAAGGACGCCGACGTGTTCTACGCCGGGAAGGCGTTCCTCTCCCGGGCGGTCGTCCGGTGGCTCAAGGAGGAGGGGCTGAACCTCGACGTGTGTTCCGGGGGCGAGCTGACCACGGCCCTCTCCGCCGGCATGCCCGCCGAGCGCATCGCCTTCCACGGCAACAACAAGAGCGAGGACGAGATCCGTACGGCCGTCGAGGCCGGCGTCGGGCGCATCGTGCTCGACTCCTTCCAGGAGATCGTCCGGGTCGCGCACGTCGCCCAGTCGCTCGGCAAGCGGCAGCGCGTGCAGATCCGCGTCACCGTCGGCGTCGAGGCCCACACGCACGAGTTCATCGCCACCGCGCACGAGGACCAGAAGTTCGGCATCGCGCTCGCCGGTGGGCAGGCCGCCGAGGCCGTGCGCCGCGCCCTGAAGCTCGACGGGCTCGAGCTCATCGGCATCCACTCGCACATCGGGTCGCAGATCTTCGACATGGCCGGGTTCGAGGTGTCGGCGCGCCGCGTCGTGCAACTGCTCGCCGAGGTGCGGGACGAGCACGGCGTCGAGCTGCCCGAGATCGACCTCGGCGGCGGCCTCGGCATCGCGTACACCTCCGAGGACGACCCGCGCGAACCGCACGAGATCGCCAAGGCGCTCGGCGAGATCGTGACGAGGGAGTGCGAGGCCGCCGGGCTCGCCACGCCGCGCATCTCCGTCGAGCCGGGGCGCGCCATCGTCGGGCCGACCGCCTTCACGCTCTACCGGGTCGGCACCGTCAAGCCCCTCGAAGGGCTGCGGACGTACGTGAGCGTCGACGGCGGCATGTCGGACAACATCCGCACCGCCCTGTACGACGCCGAGTACAGCGTCAGCCTCGTCTCCCGGACCAGTGACGCCGAGCCGATGCTCTCCCGGGTCGTCGGCAAGCACTGCGAGAGCGGTGACATCGTCGTACGGGACGCCTTCCTGCCCGCCGACCTGGCCCCCGGCGACCTCGTCGCCGTGCCCGCCACCGGCGCGTACTGCCGCTCCATGGCCAGCAACTACAACCACGCGCTCCGGCCGCCCGTCGTCGCCGTGCGCGACGGCGAGGCCCGGGTGATCGTCCGGCGTGAGACGGAGGAAGATCTCCTGCGCCTCGACGTCGGGTGATGAAATAGTCGAGTAATAGTCGAGTGATGAAATAGATGTCTCAGGATCCGGACAGGGGGCTGAAACCCCCGTCCGGTGAGTGAGACTGGTTCCACCGTAGAAATACGACCGTAGAGATACGAAGCAGAAGTACGAGAAAGAGGTCGGATGATGCGTACGCGTCCGCTGAAGGTGGCGCTGCTGGGCTGTGGAGTGGTCGGCTCAGAGGTGGCGCGCATCATGACGACGCACGCCGACGACCTCGCCGCGCGCATCGGCGCCCCGGTCGAGCTCGCCGGCGTCGCCGTCCGCCGCCCGGACAAGGTCCGCGGGGGCATCCCGGCCGAGCTGATCACCACCGACGCGACCGCCCTGGTCAAACGGGGCGACATCGACGTCGTCGTCGAGGTCATCGGCGGGATCGAGCCGGCCCGCACGCTCATCACCACCGCCTTCGAGCACGGTGCCTCCGTCGTCTCCGCGAACAAGGCGCTCCTCGCCCAGGACGGCGCGACGCTCTACGCCGCCGCCCAGCAGCAGGGGCAGGACCTCTACTACGAGGCCGCCGTCGCCGGCGCCATCCCGCTGATCCGGCCGCTGCGCGAGTCCCTCGCCGGCGACAAGATCAACCGCGTGATGGGCATCGTCAACGGCACGACGAACTTCATCCTCGACAAGATGGACAACTCCGGCGCCGGGTACTCCGAGGCACTCGACGAGGCCACCGCCCTCGGGTACGCCGAGGCCGACCCGACCGCCGACGTCGAGGGCTTCGACGCCGCCGCCAAGGCCGCCATCCTCGCCGGGATCGCCTTCCACACGCGCGTGCGTCTCGACGACGTCTACCGCGAGGGCATGACCGAGGTCACCGCCGCCGACTTCGCCTCGGCGAAGCGGATGGGCTGCACCATCAAGCTGCTCGCGATCTGCGAGCGGGCCGCCGACGGCGAGTCCGTCACCGCGCGCGTGCACCCGGCGATGATCCCGCTGAGCCACCCGCTGGCCTCCGTCCGCGAGGCGTACAACGCGGTCTTCGTCGAGGCCGACGCCGCCGGGCAGCTCATGTTCTACGGCCCCGGCGCCGGCGGTGCCCCGACGGCCTCGGCCGTCCTCGGCGACCTGGTCGCCGTGTGCCGCAACAAACTCAACGAGGCCAACGGCCCCGGCGAGTCCGCGTACACCCAGCTGCCCGTGAGCCCCATGGGCGACGTGGTGACGCGGTACCACATCAGCCTCGACGTGGCCGACAAGCCGGGCGTCCTCGCCCAGGTCGCGACGGTCTTCGCCGAGCACGGCGTGTCGATCGACACGGTACGACAGCAAGGACGACAGGACGGAGGCGGCGAGGCCTCCCTCGTCGTCGTCACCCACCGAGCGCCCGACGCCGCCCTCTCCGGGACCGTCGACGCGCTGCGGAAGCTCGACACCGTGCGCGGTGTCGCCAGCATCATGCGTGTTGAAGGGGAGTAAGGACCCATGACCAGCAAGGGCACCCACCAGTGGCGCGGCATCATCGAGGAGTACCGGGACCGCCTTCCGGTCACGGACACGACGCCGGTCGTCACGCTCCGTGAGGGCGGTACGCCGCTCGTCCCCGCTCAGGTCCTCTCCGAGCGCACGGGCTGCGAGGTGCACCTCAAGGTCGAGGGCGCCAACCCCACCGGCTCCTTCAAGGACCGGGGCATGACCATGGCCATCACCAAGGCCAAGGAGGAGGGCGCGCAGGCCGTCATCTGCGCCTCCACCGGCAACACCTCCGCCTCGGCCGCGGCCTACGCGGTACGGGCCGGCATGGTGTCGGCCGTCCTCGTGCCCCAGGGCAAGATCGCGCTCGGCAAGATGGGCCAGGCGCTCATCCACGGTGCGAAGATCCTCCAGGTCGACGGCAACTTCGACGACTGCCTGACGCTGGCCCGCAGCCTCTCCGAGAACTACCCGGTGGCGCTGGTCAATTCGGTCAACCCGGTCCGCATCGAGGGTCAGAAGACCGCCGCTTTCGAGATCGTGGACATGCTGGGCGACGCCCCCGACATCCACGTGCTGCCCGTCGGCAACGCCGGCAACATCACGGCGTACTGGAAGGGCTACACCGAGTACGCCGCCGACGCGATGTCCACGCACCGGCCGCGCATGTGGGGCTTCCAGGCCTCCGGTTCCGCGCCGCTCGTGCGCGGCGAGGTCGTCAAGGACCCGTCGACGATCGCCACCGCGATCCGCATCGGCAACCCGGCCTCGTGGGACTACGCGATCGCCGCGCGCGACGAGTCGGGTGGCTTCATCGACGAGGTGACGGACCGTGAGATCCTCCGCGCCTACCGTCTGTTGGCCGCCCAGGAGGGCGTCTTCGTCGAGCCCGCCTCGGCCGCCTCGGTCGCCGGTCTGCTGAAGGCCGCCGAGCAGGGCAAGGTCGACCCGGGCCAGACGATCGTCTGCACCGTCACGGGCAACGGCCTGAAGGACCCCGACTGGGCCGTGGCCGGCGCGCCGCAGCCCGTGACCGTCCCGGTCGACGCCGCGGCCGCCGCCGAGCGCCTCGGCCTGGCCTGATCCCATCGCTTCGCCCCGCCCCTCGTGCGGGGTGAAGCGCTGATCGAAACCCGATCAGGAACGTACATAGGCGCACAGGTTGGCCCGCGACACGCATCGTGCGCCTCCTGTGCGCCCTATGTCGCCACAGAACCTTCCTTCGATAGGCTGTGCCGAACCCGCCCCGACGCATATGCGCGGTGTCGTTGCCGTTGTCGCCTTCGTGGCCGAAACGGCCCCCGGGTTTCCGAGTACCTCTCGAGCCACGCCTGTTGAGTGAACTACCCGTTGTCGCAATCAAGGAGAGTCATCGAGCGATGGCCGGTCCAGCGTTCCGCGCCGCCGCCGTACGGGTGCGCGTCCCCGCCACCAGCGCCAATCTCGGCCCGGGCTTCGACGCCTTCGGCCTGTCGCTGGGGCTCTACGACGACGTCGTCGTCCGTGTCGCCGACTCCGGGCTGCACGTCGACATCGCCGGCGAGGGGGCGGAGACCCTTCCACGCGACGAGAGCCACCTGCTCGTACGTTCCCTGCGCACGGCCTTCGACCTGCTCGGCGGACAGCCGCGCGGTCTTGAGGTCGTCTGCGCCAACCGCATCCCGCACGGCCGCGGCCTCGGCTCCTCCTCCGCCGCCATCTGCGCCGGCATCGTCGCCGCCCGCGCCGTGACCATAGGCGGGGACACGAAGCTCGACGAGGCGGCCCTGCTCGAGCTCGCCACCGAGATCGAGGGCCACCCCGACAACGTCGCCGCCTGTCTCCTCGGCGGCTTCACGCTCGCCTGGACCGAGTCCGGCGCCGCGCGGGCGATCAGGATGGATCCCTCGGATTCCATCGTTCCGGTGGTTTTCGTCCCCGGAAAGCCCGTACTGACCGAGACCGCCCGCGGACTTCTGCCGCGCACCGTCCCGCATGTGGACGCCGCGGCCAACGCCGGGCGCGCCGCCCTCCTCGTCGAGGCCCTGACCCGTCGCCCCGAGCTGCTGCTCTCGGCCACCGAGGACCGGCTGCACCAGGAGTACCGGGCCCCCGCGATGCCGGAGAGCCTGGCCCTCGTGAACCGACTGCGCGCGGACGGCGTCCCCGCGGTCATCTCCGGCGCGGGCCCCACGGTGCTCGCGCTGGCCGAACACGGGACGGCCGACAAGGTCGCCCGGCTGGCGGGCGAGGGCTGGGCCGCGAACCGGCTCGACCTCGACGCGTCCGGTGCGAGCGTGCTGCCGCTGGCCCCCTAGGGCCGCGGCGGCGGGGGCGCCGGGCAGCGCCCCCGCAGTGCTCCGGACACGAGATTGCCGGTGAGGGAGAGGGGGAATGTTTGTTGGAGCCGGTAGTGTTAACCTCAAGTCAGCATCTGGCGCCTTTGTGGCGCGGTGCTGAGTGTCCCCATCAGGGACCACCGATTCTTCCGGGAGCCTCCCCAACTGCCTGAGCAGCCTGCCTGAGCAGTTTTGAGCACGCTCCGGAACCGGCACGACACCCCTCGCTCTTTCACAGTGAGGGCCGAGCAGGGGGCGCTCGGGCCGGACCCCAGCACGTTTCTCTCTCCGCCGTACCCGGCGGGACCACCGCCCCGGACACGGTCCACAAGCCAGGACCCTGCCGGACAGCACAACCGGTCGCCGAGCCAGATGGCCGACGTCCGCTCCAGGGAAGGACCCTTCGTGAGCGACACCACCGATCTGATGGGCGTGACTGCCGACAACAGTGTCGACACCGCCGCGCCCGCCGCAGGTGCTGCCACCGGCGGCACCGCACGGCGCCGCCGCTCCGGCACCGGCCTCGACGGCATGGTCCTGGCCGAGCTGCAGCAGGTCGCGTCCGGCCTCGGCATCAGGGGCACCGCGCGTATGCGCAAGAGCCAGCTGATCGAGGTCATCAAGGAGGCGCAGGCCGGTGGCGGTTCCGCCGCCCCCGCCAAGACCGCCGAGGCTGCCGAGACCAAGCCGAAGCGCCGCGCCACCTCCAAGTCCCGTACGGGCGAGACCGCGGCCGAGACCGCCGCGCCCCAGGCGGAGAAGGCCGAGAAGGCCGTCGCCCAGCAGCAGATCGACATCCCCGGTCAGCCCGCCAGTGACGACCAGCCGACCGGTGAGCGCCGTCGTCGTCGCGCCACCGCGCCCGCCGGTTCGCCGGAGGGCGAGGCCAAGGCCGAGGCCGCCACGGTCGTCAAGACCGAGGCCCGCACCGAGACCCGTACCGACGTCAAGGCCGACACGCAGGCCGACGCCAAGGCCGAGGGTGCCGTCGACGGCGCCGAGGGCCGTGGCCGCCGTGACCGCGGCGAGCGCGGGGAGCGCGGGGAGCGCGGCGAGCGCCGTGACCGCCGTGACCGTCAGCGCGACCGCGGCAAGGGCGACGAGCAGCAGGGCGGTGGCCAGGGCGGCCAGCGCCAGCGCCAGGGCGGCCAGGGTCAGGGCCAGGGCCAGCAGGGTCAGGGCCAGGGCCAGGGTCAGCAGGGTGGCCAGCAGTCCGGCCCCCAGGACGACTACGACGACGAGGGCGGCCGTCGTGGCCGTCGCGGTCGCTACCGCGACCGTCGTGGCCGTCGTGGCCGTGACGACTTCCAGGCCGGCGAGCCGCAGGTCTCCGACGACGACGTCCTGATCCCCGTCGCGGGCATCCTGGACATCCTCGACAACTACGCGTTCATCCGGACCTCCGGCTACCTGCCCGGCCCGAACGACGTGTACGTCTCCCTCGCCCAGGTCCGCAAGAACGGCCTGCGCAAGGGTGACCACGTCACCGGTGCCGTGCGTCAGCCGAAGGACGGCGAGCGCCGCGAGAAGTTCAACGCGCTGGTCCGCCTCGACTCCGCGAACGGCATGGCCGCCGACTCCGGTCGCGGTCGCCCGGAGTTCAACAAGCTGACCCCGCTCTACCCGCAGGACCGGCTCCGTCTGGAGACCGACCCGGGCGTGCTGACCACGCGGATCATCGACCTCGTGTCGCCGATCGGCAAGGGCCAGCGCGGTCTGATCGTGGCCCCGCCGAAGACCGGCAAGACCATGATCATGCAGGCGATCGCCAACGCGATCACGCACAACAACCCCGAGTGCCACCTGATGGTCGTCCTGGTCGACGAGCGTCCGGAAGAGGTCACCGACATGCAGCGGTCGGTCAAGGGCGAGGTCATCTCCTCGACCTTCGACCGTCCGGCCGAGGACCACACCACGGTCGCCGAGCTCGCCATCGAGCGTGCCAAGCGTCTCGTGGAGCTGGGTCACGACGTCGTCGTCCTGCTCGACTCGATCACCCGCCTGGGCCGCGCGTACAACCTCGCGGCGCCGGCCTCCGGCCGCATCCTGTCCGGTGGTGTCGACTCGACCGCGCTCTACCCGCCGAAGCGCTTCTTCGGTGCGGCGCGCAACATCGAGGACGGCGGCTCGCTGACCATCCTCGCCACCGCGCTCGTCGACACCGGTTCGCGCATGGACGAGGTGATCTTCGAGGAGTTCAAGGGCACCGGCAACATGGAGCTCAAGCTCGACCGGAAGCTCGCCGACAAGCGCATCTTCCCGGCGGTGGACGTCGACGCGTCCGGCACCCGTAAGGAAGAGATCCTGCTCGGCGCCGACGAGCTCGCCGTCACCTGGAAGCTGCGCCGTGTGCTGCACGCGCTCGACCAGCAGCAGGCGATCGAGCTGCTCCTCGACAAGATGAAGCAGACGAAGTCGAACGGCGAGTTCCTGCTCCAGATCCAGAAGACGACGCCTGGCGGCAAGAACGACGACTGACGTGTGACCTGCGTCACGCGAAGGTCGCGCGACCAGGGCGAGGCCTCGGCCTCGTAACCTGCTCGTGACCTGCGTAAACCACTGCGCCCACCGTGCCCCGCACGGTGGGCGCAGTGCGTTGCTCTCCGAAACCTCACAGGTCCGTATGCAACCCTTTCGGGTGCTTCGCCGTCACACATGGTGAACCGAGGGCCCGAGGGAAGACGATGACCGAGCAGAACAGCAACGGCCGAATACCCGGCACCGGGAGCGGCCGCCGCCGCAAGCCGCCCGCGAGGGGGCGCCGCCGCCTGGCGATCCTCCTGTCGGGGGCCGCCGCGGTCCTCGTCCTGGGCGGGGCCGGTCTCGGGTACGTGTACGTCAAGCTCGACGGCAACATCAAGGGCGTCGACATCAACGCCCAGCTCGGCGCCGAGCGCCCCGACGACGTCGACAACGGCTCCCTGGACATCCTCGTCCTCGGCTCCGACTCCCGTGCCGGCGACAACGCCGCGTACGGCAAGGACGAGGGCGGCGCCCGCTCCGACACCGCGATGGTCGTGCACGTCTACGAGGGCCACAAGAAGGCCGCCGTGGTCTCCATCCCCCGTGACACCCTCGTCGACCGGCCGCGGTGCACCGACGGGCAGGGCGCGACCGTCCCAGGCGAGCGGCGCGCGATGTTCAACACGGCGTACGAGGCCGGCGGCCCGGCCTGCGCCGTCAAGACCGTCGAGGCGATGTCCGGCATCCGCATGGACCACTACATCGAGGTCGACTTCACCGGCTTCAAGAAGCTCATCGACGAACTCGGCGGCGTGGAGATCACCACCACCCAGCCGATCCAGGACTCCAAGAGCCACCTCGACCTCGCCCCGGGCACCCACACCCTCGACGGCGAGCAGTCCCTCGGCCTCGTCCGCACCCGCAAGAGCGTCGGCGACGGCAGCGACCTCGGCCGCATCCAGCTCCAGCAGGCCTTCATGAAGGCCTTCATCGACCAGGTCAAGGACGTCGGCGTCTTCACCAGCCCGGCGAAGCTCCTCGCCCTCGCCGACGCGGCCACCAAGGCCGTCACCCCGGACTCCGAACTCGACTCGGTGCAGGAGCTGATGGGCTTCGCCAAGAGCCTGTCCGGCATCGGCCCCGACCACGTCCACATGATCACGCTGCCGGTCGAGTACGACCCCGCCGACCCCAACCGCGTCGTCCCGCTGGAGGCGCAGTCCCAGCAGGTCTGGAAGGCCCTCAAGAACGACGCGGCGATCCCCGCGTCGGCGACGAAGGGCGCCGCCACGGGCAAGGCCGACGGCGTCGTGGAGTAACCCCTCCGGACCACTCTTCGGACAGTTCAGGAATACTTTCGGCCGGACCCCGGTTTGGGGAGATGCGGCCGGTCCTGGCAGACTGGTACGTCGGCCCCGGTTCACGTTGCCCGCAACCCGCGGCGGCGACCCGGTGCCCTCCCGAAACTAGGAGACACCTTGAAGCGCGACATCCACCCCGAGTACGTCGAGACCCAGGTCAGCTGCACCTGTGGCGCGTCGTTCACCACCCGTAGCACCCTCACCGACGGCACCATCCGTGCCGAGGTCTGCTCCGAGTGCCACCCGTTCTACACGGGCAAGCAGAAGATCCTCGACACCGGCGGCCGCGTGGCCCGCTTCGAGGCCCGCTTCGGCAAGGCCGGCTCCGCCGCGAAGTAGCGAGCCCCTGCGCCGGTCCACGGTCGCCCCGCGCGGGTGGCCGGGACCGGCGCTTTGCCGTCCCCGTAGCAACTGACGAAAACCCAGGAGCCCCCGATGTTCGAGGCGGTCGAGGAACTGGTCGGCGAACACGCCGATCTCGAGACGAAGCTCGCGGACCCTTCGGTCCACGCCGATCAGGCGAACGCGCGCAAGCTCAACAAGCGCTACGCCGAGCTGACCCCGATCGTCTCCACCTACCGCGCCTGGAAGCAGACCGGTGAGGACATCGAGACCGCCCGCGAGTTCGCGCACGACGACCCCGACTTCGCCGCCGAGGTCAAGCTGCTGGACAAGCAGCGGGAGGAGCTCACCGAGAAGCTCCGCCTCCTGCTCGTCCCGCGCGACCCCAGCGACGACAAGGACGTCATCCTGGAGATCAAGGCGGGCGCCGGCGGCGACGAGTCCGCGCTCTTCGCCGGCGACCTGCTCCGCATGTACCTCCGGTACGCCGAGCGCGTCGGCTGGAAGACCGAGATCATCGACGCCACCGAGTCCGAGCTGGGCGGCTACAAGGACGTCCAGGTCGCCGTGAAGACCAAGGGCGGCAACGGCGCCACCGAGCCCGGCCAGGGCGTCTGGGCGCGCCTGAAGTACGAGGGCGGTGTGCACCGCGTGCAGCGCGTGCCCGCGACCGAGTCCGCCGGCCGCATCCACACCTCCGCCGCCGGTGTGCTCGTCACGCCCGAGGCCGAGGAGGTCGAGGTCGAGATCGTCGCGAACGACCTGCGCATCGACGTGTACCGCTCGTCGGGCCCCGGCGGCCAGTCGGTCAACACCACCGACTCCGCCGTCCGCATCACCCACCTGCCGACCGGCATCGTCGCCTCCTGCCAGAACGAGAAGAGCCAGCTCCAGAACAAGGAGCAGGCCATGCGTATCCTGCGTTCCCGGCTGCTCGCCGCCGCGCAGGAGGAGGCCGAGTCCAAGGCCGCCGACGCCCGTCGCAGCCAGGTCCGTACCGTCGACCGCTCCGAGAAGATCCGGACGTACAACTTCCCGGAGAACCGCATCTCGGACCACCGCGTCGGCTTCAAGGCGTACAACTTGGACCAGGTGCTCGACGGCGATCTGGACGCGATGATCCAGGCATGCGTCGACGCCGACTCGGCCGCGAAGCTCGCCGCGGCGTAAGGCCGGTCGGTCTCAGTTCCGTAAGCCCCACCCCCGCACCACGGAGGACCAGCGTGAACCTGCTGCTTGCCGAGGTGGCCCAGGCCACCCAGCGGCTGGCCGACGCCGGCGTTCCCTCACCGCGTTTCGACGCCGAGGAGCTCGCCGCGTTCGTGCACGGCGTCAAGCGGGGGGAGCTGCACAACGTCAAGGACGCGGACTTCGACGCCCGCTACTGGGAGACGATCGCCCGCCGCGAGGCCCGCGAACCGCTCCAGCACATCACCGGCCGGGCGTTCTTCCGCTACCTGGAGCTCCAGGTGGGGCCCGGTGTCTTCGTGCCCCGCCCGGAGACCGAGTCGGTCGTCGGCTGGGCCATAGACGCCGTACGCGCCATGGACGTCGTCGAACCGCTCATCGTCGACCTCTGCACCGGCTCCGGGGCCATCGCCCTCGCCATGGCCCAGGAGGTCCCGCGCTCGCGCGTGCACGCCGTGGAACTCTCCGACGACGCCCTCGTCTGGACCCGGAAGAACGCCGAGGGCTCCCGCGTCACCGTCCACCAGGGCAACGCGCTGACCGCCCTCCCGGAGCTGGACGGCCAGGTCGACCTGGTCATCTCCAACCCCCCGTACATCCCGCTCACCGAGTGGGAGTACGTGGCACCCGAGGCCCGTGACCACGACCCGGAGATGGCCCTCTTCTCCGGCGAGGACGGCCTCGACACCATCCGCGGCATCGAGCGCACCGCCCACCGGCTGCTGCGCCCCGGCGGTCTCGTCGTCATCGAGCACGCGGACACCCAGGGCGGGCAGGTGCCGTGGATCTTCAACGAAGAGGCCGGCTGGGCCGACGCCGCCGACCACCCGGACCTGAACAACCGGCCGCGCTTCGCGACCGCCCGCAAGGCCATGCCATGACCGGCATGACCGCCATGACGAACCACGTGTACGAGGAGGCCGGGAACTGATGGCACGGCGATACGACTGCAACGAGGCGACCGATCGTGTGACCGGTCTGCGTGAGGCCGCGTCCGCCGTCCGTCGGGGCGAGCTGGTCGTGCTGCCCACCGACACCGTGTACGGGATCGGGGCGGACGCCTTCAGCAGCGAGGCCGTCGCGGACCTCCTGGCCGCCAAGGGCCGGGGCCGCAACATGCCCACGCCCGTGCTCATCGGCTCCCCGAACACCCTCCACGGCCTGGTCACGGACTTCTCCGAGCAGGCCTGGGAGCTCGTCGACGCCTTCTGGCCCGGCGCGCTGACCCTCGTCGCCCGTCACCAGCCCTCCCTCCAGTGGGACCTGGGCGACACCCGGGGCACCGTCGCCATCCGCATGCCGCTGCACCCGGTCGCGATCGAGCTGCTCACCGAGGTCGGCCCGATGGCCGTCTCCTCGGCCAACCTGACGGGTCACCCGGCTCCCGAGGACTGCGACGCGGCCCAGCAGATGCTGGGGGACTCCGTCTCCGTCTACCTCGACGGCGGCCCGACGCCCGGCATCGTCCCCTCGTCCATCGTCGACGTCACGGGCAAGGTGCCGGTGCTGCTGCGCGAGGGCGCGCTGTCCCCGGAGGAGCTCCGGAAGGTCGTACCCGACCTCGAGGTGGCACATTGACCGCCCCTGAGGGGCGTGGCATAGCGGGGTTCGACGACAGCAGCACCTTCCGCATCCTCCACGTCAGCACCGGCAACGTCTGCCGCTCGCCGATCACCGAGCGGCTGACCCGCCATGCCCTGTGCGACCGCCTGGGCGACCCTCTCGGCGGCGGCCTGATCGTGGAGAGCGCGGGCACCTGGGGCCACGAGGGCGCCCCCATGGAGGCCAACGCCGAACTGGTCCTCGCCGACTTCGGCGCGGACTACAGCGGCTTCGTGGGCCGCGAGCTCCTCGACGAGCACGTCATCCGCGCGGACCTGGTCCTCACGGCGACCCGCGACCACCGCGCCCAGGTCATCTCGATGGGCCACTCGGCGGGCCTGCGCACCTTCACCCTGAAGGAGTTCACCCGCCTGGTCCGCGCGATCGACCCCGCCACGCTCCCGGACCCGCGCGACGAGGGCATGGTCGAACGCGCCCGCGCCCTGGTCCGCGCTGCCGCGGCTCTACGCGGGTGGCTCCTCGCCCCCTCGGTGGACGCGGACGAGGTCAACGACCCGTACGGCGCCCCGATCACCTTCTTCCGTTCGATCGGCGACGAGATCAACCAGGCCCTGGAGCCTGTGGTGACGGCCCTGACGGGTGTCTCGGCGCGCGACTGACGGCCCTGACGGGTGTCTCGGCGCGCGACTGACAGCCGTGGCGGGTGTCGCGGCGCGCGACTGACGGCCGTGGCGGGGGCACGGAGGACGTCTGGACGCGCGCGGTGGGGGGTGCGTGCCTACATTGGTGCTGACATCCCTCCACGCCCGGAGTCAGCCATGCCGGTCACCGCGCCCACCGCTGAGGATCTCGACGTCCTGCGCCGGCAGGACCCGGAGATCGCCGACGTGCTGCTCGGCGAGGTGCGGCGGCAGAGCGACAGTCTGCAGCTGATCGCGGCCGAGAACTTCACCTCGTCCGCCGTCCTCGCCGCCCTCGGTTCCCCGCTCGCCAACAAGTACGCCGAGGGCTACCCCGGCGCCCGCCACCACGGCGGCTGCGAGTACGCCGACGCCGCCGAGCGGATCGCCGTCGAGCGGGCCACCGCGCTCTTCGGAGCCGAGCACGCCAACGTCCAGGCACACTCCGGCTCCTCGGCCGTCCTGGCGGCCTACGCGGCCCTCCTGAGGCCCGGTGACACGGTCCTGGCCATGGGCCTCGAGCACGGCGGGCACCTCACGCACGGCTCGCCCGCCAACTTCTCCGGCCGCTGGTTCGACTTCGTCCCGTACGGGGTCGACGCCGACACCGGCCTCGTCGACTACGAGCAGGTCGCCGCCCTCGCCCGGCACCACCGCCCCAAGGCGATCGTCTGCGGCTCCATCTCCTACCCCCGCCACCTCGACTACCGGATCTTCCGGGAGATCGCCGACGAGGTCGGCGCGTATCTCATCGCGGACGCGGCCCACCCCATCGGTCTGGTCGCCGGGGGAGCGGCCCCCAACCCCGTCCCGTACGCCGACGTCGTCTGCGCCACCACCCACAAGGTCCTGCGCGGACCGCGCGGCGGGATGATCCTGTGCGGCGCCGAGCTCGCGGGCCGCGTCGACCGGGCGGTGTTCCCGTTCACGCAGGGCGGCGCCCAGATGCACACGATCGCGGCCAAGGCGGTGGCGTTCGGCGAGGCGTCCACTCCGGCGTTCGCCACGTACGCCCATCAGGTGGTGGAACACGCGAGGGTGCTCGCCGCCGCGCTCGCCGCCGAGGGCTTCGCGCTCACCACCGGCGGCACCGACACCCACCTCATCACCGCCGACCCCGCGCCTCTCGGCCTCGACGGCCGCACCGCCCGCGCCCGGCTCGCCGCCGCCGGCATGGTGCTCGACACCTGCGCCCTCCCGTACGGGGAGGGGCGCGGCATCCGGCTCGGGACGGCCGCCGTCACGACCCAGGGCATGGGCGCCCCGGAGATGGCGAGAATTGCGGGACTGTTCACCGCCGCGCTGCGAGATGATCCCGCCGAGACCGCCCGGGTAAGGGCGGAAGTACGCGCTCTGACCGGGCGGTTTCCCCCGTATGGACGCTGAGTAGAGCCCGAGCGCAACCGTTCGGGTGGCCCGCGTGTCTCCAAGCACATGGACGGCACGGCTAGGGTGTGGGGCTGAGATGGCCAGCGATTCCTGTGGGGCAGCCCGTGCGTGATTACCTGCTGACGCTCTGTGTCACGGCCGCGGTGACCTATCTGCTCACCGGTCCGGTGCGGAAGTTCGCCATCGCGACCGGGGCGATGCCGGAGATCCGCGCCCGCGACGTACACCGAGAACCGACACCGCGGCTCGGTGGCATCGCCATGTTCTTCGGGCTGTGCACGGGCTTGCTCGTCGCCGACCACCTGCAGAACCTGAACGGTGTCTTCGAGCAGTCCAACGAACCGCGCGCGCTGCTCTCCGGCGCCGCCCTGATCTGGCTGATCGGCGTCCTCGACGACAAGTTCGAGCTGGACGCGCTCATCAAGCTGGGCGCGCAGATGATCTCGGCGGGCGTGATGGTCGCGCAGGGTCTGACGATCCTGTGGCTGCCGATCCCCGGCGTCGGCGTGGTCTCCCTGACTCCGTGGCAGGGCACGCTCCTGACGGTCGCCCTGGTCGTGGTCACCATCAACGCCGTCAACTTCGTCGACGGTCTCGACGGCCTCGCCGCCGGCATGGTCTGCATCGCCGCCGCGGCCTTCTTCCTGTACGCGTACCGGCTCTGGTACGGCTACACGATCGAGGCCGCCGCCCCCGCGACGCTCTTCACCGCCATCCTCATGGGCATGTGCCTGGGCTTCCTGCCGCACAACATGCATCCGGCACGGATCTTCATGGGTGACTCGGGCTCGATGCTGATCGGTCTGATCCTGGCCGCCTCGGCGATCTCGATCACCGGCCAGGTCGACCCGGACGCGCTGAAGATCTTCGAGGGCTCGACCCGGCAGGCCACCCACGCCGCCCTGCCCGTCTTCATCCCGCTCGTGCTGCCGCTGACGATCATCGCGATCCCGATGGCGGACCTGGTCCTCGCGATCGTGCGCCGTACGTGGAAGGGCCAGTCGCCGTTCGCGGCCGACCGCGGGCACCTGCACCACCGGCTCCTGGAGATCGGCCACTCGCACAGCCGCGCGGTGCTGATCATGTACTTCTGGTCGGCGCTGATCGCCTTCGGGACGCTGGCGTACTCGGTCCACTCGACGTCGATGTGGATCGTCCTCGGCATCACCGTGCTCAGCGCGATCGGTCTGGTGCTGCTCCTGCTGCCGCGGTTCACGCCGCGCGCCCCGCGCTGGGCCGAGGCCGTCGTGCCGCCGCGCTACCGGCGCCGCAAGCCGGCCCTCGTACCGGCGTCCGCCGTGCGCGTGGACGTCGACGCGAACGACGTCGACGGGGACCCGGCCCTGACGGAAGAGCGCGTTCCGGTGCCCGCGGGGCTCCACGGTTCCACCGCCATCGGCAACCGCGGGCGCTTCACCGATCGGCGGAAGGCCGGAACGCCGAGTTGACGAAAGCCGCTTCCGCGGCCATTAGCAGACAACTCGCCCTCATGTCGCGCCCACACGCGCGGAGTAACTCTCATGTGTGACAGTTGGCACACCTAACGGGTAAAGAACTACTCAAATAGTTTGTGATACCGTTCACGAGACCCGGCGACAGTGCCGAAAGACCGTAGTGCGACGGTCCGTTGGCCCCGAGACCCACCTCGGACCGGGCTTACGCTCGTCCATGACGACACCATCGCCCCCTCCAGCAAGCGGAGACACCGCCATGCCGTCCAACGACGCACGCATCCTTCTGCACACCATCGTTCCCACCGCTGTCGTCGGCGCTGTCGCCACGGTCATCAGCGGCGTGCTCGCGGGTGGCAAGGGGGCCATCGGCGCCGTCGTCGGCACTCTGGTCGTGATCCTCTTCATGGGTATCGGGCAGTTGGTTCTGCAGCGGACGGCGAAGTCGCTTCCGCACCTCTTCCAGGCCATGGGGCTGATGCTCTACACGGCCCAGTTGCTGGTGCTCTTCATCTTTCTCGCCTTGCTCAAGAACACCACGCTGTTCGACTTCAAGGCCTTCGCCTTCACGCTGCTCGCGACGACCGTGGTGTGGGTCGCCGCGCAGGCCCGTGCCTACATGAAGGCCAAGATCACGTACATCGACCCCGGAAACACGGGGTCGAAGTCGTGAAGGGTAGGGCCGGGATAAAGCCACGTTCGGCTTCCTGCTATCGTCCGGTGCCAACTGCGGCACTGCGGGCGCGGGCATCCGAGACGCCTGTCCCAGCGCGAGGCTCGATGCCGAACCGCCGCCCCCTTATCCGTAAGACCAGTCCAGTGCCGACCCGCGGCTGCGTGCCGCGCCGACACAACGAGGTTGCCGTACCTATGCGCCACGCTGAAGGAGCCCGCGGTGAGTGCTGACCAGACGCTTGCCTTCGACCCGGATTGCCACATCTTCAGTGGATGCGGCTTCCCGGCTCCGGGCCTGCACACGTTCATGTACGAGCCCATCGCCACGGTGGCCGGCATCGAGATCACGAAGCCGATGCTGCTCGCCGTGCTCGGGTCGATCGTGGTCGTCGGGTTCTTCTGGGCCGCCTTCAACAAGCCCAAGCTGATCCCCGGCAAGATGCAGATGGTCGGCGAGGCCGGTTATGACTTCGTGCGCCGCGGCATCGTCTACGAGATCATCGGCAAGAAGGACGGCGAGAAGTACGTCCCCTTCATGGTGTCGTTGTTCTTCTTCGTCTGGATCATGAACCTCTGGTCGATCGTTCCGCTCGCCCAGTTCCCGGTCACGTCGCTGATCGCCTTCCCGGCCGGTCTCGCGCTGATCGTGTACGTGATGTGGATCTCGCTCACCTTCAAGAAGCACGGCTTCGTGGGCGGCTGGAAGAACATCGTCGGCTACGACAAGTCCCTCGGCGCGATCCTCCCGATGGTCGTCGTACTCGAGTTCTTCTCGAACCTCATCATCCGGCCCTTCACGCACGCGGTGCGACTGTTCGCGAACATGTTCGCCGGTCACCTGCTCATCGTGATGTTCACGCTGGCCACCTGGTACCTCATGAACGGCCTGGGCTTCGTCTACGCCGGCGCCTCGTTCGTGATGGTCCTCGTGATGACGGCGTTCGAGCTCTTCATCCAGGCCGTCCAGGCGTACGTCTTCGTGCTCCTGGCCTGCAGCTACATCCAGGGCGCGCTCTCCGAGCACCACTGAGCCGTTCCGGCCCCGTAGCTGCACCCCCGAATCCATCAGTCGTCCGGTGGCCAACCCCCACCGGGTCATTGAAAGAGAAGGAAGTAACGGCATGTCCGCTGCTCTCGACATGATCAACCTTGCCGCCGAAGGTGGCAGCGCCAAGACCAACGTCGTCGGCAACGTCGCCTCGATCGGTTACGGCCTCGCCGCGATCGGCCCCGGCGTCGGCGTCGGCATCATCTTCGGTAACGGCACGCAGGCCCTCGCCCGCCAGCCCGAGGCCGCCGGTCTGATCCGCACCAACCAGATCATGGGCTTCGCCTTCTGTGAGGCGCTCGCCCTCATCGGCATCGTCATGGGCTTCGTCTACCAGTAAGCCGGACCGACTGCCCGATTCTTTTACGGAAGGCACTGATGTGAACGCGCTTCTTCTTGCGCAGGCGGAGGAGCCCCAGCCTCCTCTGATCCCGCATCTTGACGAGCTCGTCATCGGCCTGATCGCCTTCGTCATCGTCTTCGGCTTCCTCGCCAAGAAGCTCCTCCCGAACATCAACAAGGTTCTGGACGAGCGTCGCGAGGCCATCGAGGGCGGCATCGAGAAGGCCGAGTCGGCCCAGATCGAGGCCCAGAGCGTGCTGGAGCAGTACAAGGCCCAGCTCGCCGAGGCCCGCCACGAGGCCGCGCGTCTTCGCCAGGAGGCGACGGAGCAGGGCACCGCGATCATCCAGGAGATGAAGGCGGAAGGCCAGCGCCAGCGCGAGGAGATCATCGCGGCCGGCCACTCGCAGATCGAGGCCGACCGCAAGGCCGCGTCCGCGTCGCTGCGCCAGGACGTGGGCAAGCTCGCCACCGACCTGGCCGGCAAGCTGGTCGGCGAGTCCCTCGAGGACACCGCCCGCCAGAGCCGGACGATCGACCGCTTCCTCGATGAGCTCGAGGAGAAGGCGGAGGCCGTCCGATGAACGGAGCGAGCCGCGAGGCACTGTCCGCCGCCCGCGAGTCCCTCGACGCGCTGACCGACAACACCCCGGTCGACGCGACGAAGCTCTCGGACGAGCTGACCGCCGTCACCGCGCTCCTCGACCGCGAGGTGTCGCTGCGCCGGGTCCTGACCGACCCCGCACAGTCGGGCGAGGCCAAGGCCGAGCTCGCGCAGCGACTCCTGAGCGGTCAGGTGGGCGGCGAGACCGTCGACCTGGTCTCGGGCATGGTGCGCAACCGCTGGTCGCGTTCGCGCGACCTCGTCGACGCGACCGAGGAGCTGGCGAACATCGCCGACCTCACCGCGGCGCAGAAGGCGGGCGCGCTCGATGGCGTCGAGGACGAGCTGTTCCGGTTCGGCCGGATCGTGTCCTCCAGCCCCGAGCTCCGCTCGGCGCTGACGGACAAGGCCGCCACGGCCACCGCCAAGGGCGCGCTGCTCCGCAGCCTGCTCGGCGGCAAGGCCCACGCGACCACCGAGCGTCTGGTCGTCCGTCTGGTGACCCAGCCCCGGGGACGTAGCCTGGAAGCGGGACTCGAGTCCCTCTCCAAGCTCGCCGCGGCGCGCCGGAACCGGATGGTCGCCGTCGTCACCTCGGCGGTGCCGCTGTCCGACCAGCAGAAGCAGCGCCTCGGTGTCGTACTGGCCAAGCTGTACGGCCGGGACATGCACCTGAACCTCGACGTGGACCCGACGGTCCTCGGCGGGATCACGGTGCAGGTCGGCGACGAGGTCATCAACGGGACCATCGCGGAGCGCCTCGGCGAGGCGACCCGACGACTGGCCGGCTGACGGCTGCTGCCACCACAGCAACAAGCATCACAGCATCACCAGCGGCCCGGTTGGGCCGTGCAGAGATTGCAGAAGATTCCTGGGGGTCGGCCCCCAGACCCCTTAAGAAACTTCGGGCCCAACAAGGAGAGCAGGGAACCCAGATGGCGGAGCTCACGATCCGGCCGGAGGAGATCCGGGACGCACTGGAGAACTTTGTCCAGTCGTACCAGCCGGACGCGGCCTCGCGCGAGGAGGTCGGCACGGTCAGCCTGGCCGGCGACGGCATCGCGAAGGTCGAGGGTCTTCCCTCGGCCATGGCGAACGAGCTGCTGAAGTTCGAGGACGGCACCCTCGGCCTCGCGCTGAACCTCGAAGAGCGCGAGATCGGTGCGATCGTCCTCGGCGAGTTCAGCGGCATCGAGGAGGGGCAGTCGGTGCAGCGCACCGGCGAGGTCCTGTCCGTCGGTGTCGGTGAGGGCTACCTCGGCCGCGTTGTCGACCCGCTCGGCAACCCGATCGACGGTCTCGGCGAGATCGCGACCGAGGGCCGCCGCGCCCTCGAGCTGCAGGCCCCGGGCGTTATGGCCCGTAAGTCGGTGCACGAGCCGATGGAGACCGGCTACAAGGCCGTCGACGCCATGACGCCGGTCGGCCGTGGTCAGCGTCAGCTGATCATCGGTGACCGTCAGACCGGCAAGACCGCGCTGTGTGTCGACACGATCATCAACCAGCGCGACAACTGGCGCTCGGGCGACGTGAACAAGCAGGTTCGCTGCATCTACGTCGCCGTCGGCCAGAAGGGCTCGACCATCGCGTCCGTTCGCGGCGCCCTGGAAGAGGCCGGAGCGCTCGAGTACACGACGATCGTCGCCGCCCCGGCGTCCGACCCGGCCGGCTTCAAGTACCTGGCGCCGTACACCGGTTCCGCCATCGGTCAGCACTGGATGTACCAGGGCAAGCACGTCCTGATCGTCTTCGACGACCTGTCGAAGCAGGCCGACGCCTACCGCGCCGTGTCGCTGCTGCTGCGCCGCCCGCCGGGCCGTGAGGCCTACCCGGGTGACGTCTTCTACCTGCACTCGCGTCTGCTCGAGCGCTGCGCGAAGCTCTCGGACGAGCTGGGTGCCGGTTCGATGACCGGTCTTCCGATCGTCGAGACCAAGGCGAACGACGTGTCGGCGTTCATCCCGACCAACGTCATCTCCATCACCGACGGCCAGTGCTTCCTGGAGTCCGACCTGTTCAACGCCGGCCAGCGCCCGGCTCTGAACGTCGGTATCTCGGTCTCCCGTGTCGGTGGCTCCGCCCAGCACAAGGCGATGAAGCAGATCTCCGGTCGCCTCCGTGTGGACCTCGCCCAGTTCCGTGAGCTCGAGGCGTTCGCCGCCTTCGGTTCCGACCTGGACGCGGCCTCCAAGGCGCAGCTGGAGCGTGGACAGCGCATGGTCGAGCTGCTCAAGCAGGCTCAGTACCAGCCGATGCCCACCGAGAACCAGGTCGTCTCCGTCTGGGCCGGTACCACCGGCAAGATGGACGACGTCCCGGTCGTCGACATCCGTCGCTTCGAGGCCGAGCTCCTGGCGTACCTCCGCCAGAACCACTCGGGTCTCATGACCTCCATCCGTGAGGGCGGCAAGATGTCCGACGACACCCTGCAGTCCGTCGGTGACGCCATCGCGGAGTTCAAGAAGCAGTTCGAGACCTCTGACGGCAAGCTGCTGGGCGAGGACGCTCCTGCCGCCGTCAACGTCTCGAAGTGACGACGGAAGGGACCTGACTCATGGGAGCGCAGCTCCGGGTCTACAAGCGTCGCATCAAATCCGTCACCGCGACGAAGAAGATCACCAAGGCGATGGAGATGATCGCCGCCTCGCGTGTCGTCAAGGCGCAGCGCAAGGTGCAGGCGTCGACTCCGTACGCGACCGAGCTGACGCGCGCGGTCACGGCGGTGGCCACGGGTGCGAATGACAAGCACCCGCTGACCACCGAGGTGGAGAACCCCGTCCGCGCCGCGGTACTGCTCCTCTCGAGCGACCGCGGTCTGGCCGGCGCCTTCAACTCCAACGCCATCAAGGCGGCGGAGAAGCTGACGGCGAAGCTGGAGGGCGAGGGCCGCGAGGTCACCGTCTACGTCGTCGGCCGTCGTGGCATCGCGCACTACAACTTCCGCGAGCGGAAGCTGGCCGGTACGTGGACCGGGTTCACGGACCAGCCGTCGTACGGCGACGCCAAGACGATCGCGGCCCCGCTGATCGAGGCGATCGAGAAGGACACGGCGGAGGGTGGTGTGGACGAGCTCCACATCGTCTACACCGAGTTCGTCTCGATGATGACGCAGACCGCGGTCGAGGCCCGGCTGCTGCCCCTCAGCCTCGACGAGGTGGCGAAGGAGGCAGGCGAGTCGGACACGCTCCGCCCGCTGTACGACTTCGAGCCGTCGGCGGAGGACGTCCTCGACGCCCTGCTGCCCCGGTACGTCGAGAGCCGTATCTACAACGCGCTGCTCCAGTCGGCTGCTTCCAAGCACGCCGCCACGCGCCGCGCGATGAAGTCGGCGACCGACAACGCGGGAGACTTGATCAACAATCTCTCCCGACTTGCCAACGCGGCCCGCCAGGCCGAAATCACCCAGGAAATCAGCGAGATCGTCGGTGGCACCGCAGCCCTGGCCGACGCGACCGCGGGGAGTGACAAGTAATGACGACCACTGTTGAGACGGCCGCCGCCACGGGCCGCGTCGCCCGGGTCATCGGCCCGGTCGTCGACGTGGAGTTCCCCGTCGACGCGATGCCGGCGATCTACAACGCGCTGCACGTCGAGGTCATGGACCCGACCGAGGAGGGCGCGACCAAGACGCTGACCCTCGAGGTCGCCCAGCACCTCGGTGACGGCGTCGTCCGCGCCATCTCCATGCAGCCCACCGACGGCCTGGTTCGCCAGGCTCCGGTGACCGACACCGGCACGGGCATCACCGTCCCCGTCGGCGACGTCACCAAGGGCCGTGTGTTCAACACGCTCGGTGAGGTGCTGAACGACGACGCCTCCACCGTGGCCGACGCGCCGCGCTGGACGATCCACCGCAAGGCCCCGGCCTTCGACCAGCTCGAGTCCAAGACCGAGATGTTCGAGACCGGCCTGAAGGTCGTCGACCTTCTCACCCCGTACGTCAAGGGTGGAAAGATCGGTCTGTTCGGTGGTGCCGGTGTCGGCAAGACCGTTCTGATCCAGGAAATGATCGTCCGTGTGGCCAAGCTGCACGACGGTGTTTCGGTCTTCGCGGGCGTCGGCGAGCGCACCCGTGAGGGCAACGACCTCATGGTCGAGATGGAAGAAGCGGGCGTTCTGGACAAGACCGCGCTCGTCTTCGGCCAGATGGACGAGCCGCCGGGCACGCGTCTCCGCGTCGCCCTTGCCGGTCTGACCATGGCGGAGTACTTCCGCGATGTGCAGAAGCAGGATGTTCTCTTCTTCATCGACAACATCTTCCGCTTCACCCAGGCCGGTTCCGAGGTGTCGACCCTGCTCGGCCGTATGCCCTCCGCGGTGGGTTACCAGCCGAACCTGGCCGACGAGATGGGTCTCCTCCAGGAGCGCATCACCTCGACCCGTGGTCACTCGATCACCTCGATGCAGGCGATCTACGTCCCCGCGGACGACCTGACCGACCCGGCTCCGGCCACCACCTTCGCCCACCTCGACGCGACGACGGTTCTCTCCCGTCCGATCTCCGAGAAGGGCATCTACCCGGCCGTGGACCCGCTGGACTCCACGTCCCGGATCCTGGACCCGCGCTACATCGCGCAGGACCACTACGACGCCGCCACGCGCGTCAAGGGAATCCTGCAGAAGTACAAGGACCTCCAGGACATCATCGCGATTCTCGGTATCGACGAGCTGAGCGAGGAGGACAAGCTCGTTGTCCACCGCGCCCGCCGTGTCGAGCGCTTCCTGTCCCAGAACACCCACGCGGCGAAGCAGTTCACCGGTGTGGACGGTTCGGACGTTCCGCTCGACGAGTCGATCGCCGCGTTCAACGCGATCTGCGACGGTGAGTACGACCACTTCCCCGAGCAGGCCTTCTTCATGTGTGGTGGCATCGAGGACCTCAAGAAGAACGCCAAGGAGCTTGGCGTTTCCTGAGCCCCGTGCTCCCGAGGGGGGCGGGATCCCGTCCCGCCCCCCTCACCACGCCCATTAGAATTGACCCCAACACCCGGCACGACCGCCGGGTGGTGACCCGAGGAGCCACCCTTGGCTGCTGAGCTGCACGTCGAGCTGGTCGCCGCGGACCGGAGTGTCTGGTCCGGCGAGGCCACCCTGGTCATCGCGCGTACCACCTCCGGCGACATCGGCGTCATGCCCGGCCACCAGCCGCTGCTCGGTGTGCTGGAGTCGGGCCCGGTGACCATCCGTACGAGTGAGGGCGCGACCGTCGTCGCCGCCGTTCACGGCGGATTCATCTCGTTCGCCGACGACAAGCTGTCTCTGCTCGCGGAGATCTGCGAGCTGGCGGACGAGATCGACGCCCAGCGTGCCGAGCGCGCGCTGGAGCGTGCGAAGACGGAGTCGGACGCCGCCGCCGAGCGGCGCGCCGAGGTCCGGCTGCGCGCGGTAGCGGTCCGCTGACGGTCCGCGCCGAGCAGGAGTGCCCTCAGCCGCGGCACGGTCCGGAATCTTCCGGACC